>NZ_CAWMYC010000021.1:0-20937 GCF_963872035.1 Scytonema sp. HK-05 | reverse complement strand
CTCAACACTGACCTGGGTACAGCTACAGTGTGAGCCTTCTTGCTGTTAAAGGTAAACTCCCGCAGGTTGAACTTTACCGCTTGATTGCTGTAAACCACAGGTAGCAACCAATCTTCCAAATCAATTTCTTGGTTGAAATAAGCTTTGCGCTTCTTGTCATGAAAAAGTTCCAGCCTACCCAGCCGTATCGCTTCGCTGATTTCCTTGTTATCAAACAGATGAGTATAAACTTGCTGCATCATCAGCTTGGCAGCATCCACAGTGACGGTATACCCCATCGCCGCCACCATCTGCATCCCCGCCGCCATCAACTGACTACCCAGACTAGTCTCTCTGTAATCATTCTCCGCGTCCCCGGCAGTAGGTGCCCCCCTCTCCGCTGGCGGGGAGGGGCTGGGGGTGGGGTTCTTCACCTGCTTCCCCGACTGACAAGCATTGAGAAGACACACAGGAATTCCCTTATGCGTCAACAGATCCGCCAACTCCGTCGCCTCCACCGGATCAGCATTGCCCTTAGTTTCCCCTTCCAAAAACAGAAACGCCTTCACCCCGTCGTACCGTTGCA
Source organism: Scytonema sp. HK-05 (assembly GCF_963872035.1). Lineage (NCBI taxonomy): Bacteria > Bacillati > Cyanobacteriota > Cyanophyceae > Nostocales > Scytonemataceae > Scytonema > Scytonema sp. HK-05. The sequence continues at coordinate 20,372 of NZ_CAWMYC010000021.1, read as the reverse complement.
AATCATAACGCCCCCATCTCACCTGATAAGCATAGGGCTTTGCCGTTGCCTCATTCTGGATCTCCTGATATTTCATCAACGCCCCGTGGGCATCAAAATGGATGATGTGATAAAATCCCGCGCCTTTTTCTTCCAGATGTCTTGCGAGTGCTTCATAAGTACCCGGACGCAATAACTCCACGTTTACCGCCAACCGACTATTTTCAATCGCCTCAATCAGTGGTCGGGAAATGGTACGATAACCAACATCTTGTTCTTCATTCGGTCGCGCTGTCACCACCAGCAAATTAATCACTGGCGACTGTGGAACATCCGCCTGCTTTGCCCCACGTTTAATACTCTTGCGTACCATCACACAGTCTACCGCCAGTGGTCGCGGAAAACCAGGTTCCCACAGCGCCTCCCAGTGCAGTGCTTGAAATTCCGGGGTTTTACCCACAATTTCTATCTGTAGCGGATTATGCCCTCTGCGTAGCTGCTGATATTCGCTGTAGGCACTTCTATCCGTAAAAACTTGGTTAAATAAATTTTCACCGTACTTTTTAATACTTCCTGCTGCCCTCTCGGCAATAGTAGTATCACTAAAGGGAAACTCCAGCCACTCTTCAAAATACCACTCCAGTTCTTTTTCTTCCTTGGTAGTGAATGGCTCAGTAATGGTAACAAAGTATTCTTCCCCTGCAAATCTGAGAGTTGCCTCAAATCCGGTTTCGGTTTTTCCTTCTTCCCGAATCGTGATCACTGGCATGGCGTGACACTTTTGATAAAAGTAAGGATATCTAGCTATAGACTACACATTCACTGCTTGTGTTTCCAGAGTGAAGCCGCCATAGCCGACAAGGCAAAAAGGCACATTTACCTTATACCTTACAGCGGTTTTCATATGAATAGATGTGTTAATCTGTGGTTTTATTTTCATCCAATTGACTTTTGCAATCTTACTCCATGAGCAAAAGTTCACAAAGAAGGATGATTTTGGTTCTTCCTTCTGCCTTCAGCATAGGTGCCTTATTTTCAAGGCAAGTTAATTGAAAAAACGGAGAACTTTTGTCTGTTTTAACCGACTTTAGCTATAAGCCAGAGATTTTAATTTCTTGTGGTAGTATGGAGAATTTATGATGATACACCATTTAATAGACCGAGTAGGCGATTGGAATCCTCAATTATTCCGAGAACTGAAAGGACGCCTCAAAGGTTTTAACGTAGCAATTGCAGTTGGGATATCGTTAATTGGTCAACTGGTACTATTCCTTTATCAATTACGGGAACTACCTGGTGAGAGATATTCACTTTTCGGCAAGTACTGTCGTCTTCGTTCATTTTACGAACAGGAACGAAGTGAGATTTTTCGACAATCTAATGACCTTCATCGACAATTAGATGGTTATAGAAATACTCAACCACTCAACTCTAATAGAATACAACAACTTCAAGCACAAATCGCGCAAGTAAAGACAAAAAATTCTGATTTTGAGAGTTATTTATCCAATAATTTCTGTCCCACAGACCAACTTGATATGCAAGTGTGGTGGCGGGAACATTGGGAATACATATTCCTCTCGCTGAGTGTGATTTTTATTTTCACGCTGTTAGTGGCTGGCACTTATTTACTGATTAATAATTTAGCGACGGAAGAACGGCGCGGTACACTCAACTTTATTCGCCTCACTCCCCAATCGGAAACAAGTATTTTGACTGGTAAAATGCTGGGTGTTCCCATCTTAATTTACCTGTTCATATTCACAGCAACACCTTTACATTTCATTGCTGGACGTGCTGCCAATATTGCCACAAGTTACATATTAAGCTTCTGGGCTGTCCTGGTTGCTGGCTGCATTTTCTTCTACAGCGCTGCACTGCTTTTTGGTTTATGTTGTCGTGGGATCAGTGGTTTTCAACCTTGGTTGGGTAGTGGTGCTGTTCTATTATTTTTGATAGTGACGATGCGAATAGCGTTGTCTGGTTCATCTTTAAACTATTCTACTGCTTGGTTCACCCTGTTAAGCCCATTTGACATAACCCATTACCTGTTCCCAAACCTGTTTTTCAGGCGATATAACTCTGAACTCATCGAAAAAGTGCAGTTTTTTTATATGCCGATAGGAACAAATCTTGTCGGTTTGATTGGTTTACACTTGTTGAATTATGGCTTGTGGACTTACTTGATTTGGCAAGCACTAAAGCGTTGTTTCCGTAATCCAAACGCTACCATCTTCAGCAAGGGTCAAAGTTATTTTCTGGTGGCTTGTTCCCAAGTCGTTCTTTGGGGATTTACTCTACAGTATATAGAAAACTACTGTCCCTCTACCTCTCGATACAAGTTGAGTTCTTGTATTCATGATGTAAATTTCCAAATACAACAGAATTTTATTTGGTTAGTCTTGTTCAACTTCGTGCTGTTGTTTGGTTTAATTGCAATTCTCTCGCCTCACCGTCAAACAGTACAAGATTGGGCAAGGTATCGACACCATAATCTTTCTGGTCATCAAAGTGTTTGGAAAAATTCTTTGTTGCTGGATTTGATTTTAGGTGAAAAAAGCCCTCCATTAGTGGCAATGGTGATTCATCTTGTGATGATGACGACTCCATTAGTCATTTGGATTTTACTAGCACCTGTTTTGAATGTTCATCATACCAGAAACCTAAATTGGCTAATTAACGATGTTGGTAGGTTAAATGCCATCTTGGGTGTGGCTTTGTTTATCACTTTAATAATGATTTACGCCACGCTTGCGCAGAGGATGCTGTTGATGAAAACTGCTAAGCGTTCTTTCTGGGCAATTGGTACTATTGGTGCAGCAATTTTCTTGCCACCACTGATTTTAGGAATGCTTCATGTTGACTCTTCCAAATACGCTATTGTGTGGCTGTTTTCGACTTTCCCTTGGGCAAGTTTGGAGTACGCTTCGACGCCAACAATTTTTATGGCTTTGTTGGCAGAGTTCAGTGTTTTGGTATTGTTAAACTTCCACTTGAGAAAGCAGATAAGACTTGCAGGAGAGTCAGCGACAAAAGCACTAATGAGTCAATAGTCAATAGTCAATAGTTATTACACTAATGACTAATGAAGATGTACAGACGCGCCATGGCGCGTCTCTACAATGACTATTTCATTGCCTTCTTGACTAATTCTGGAATTTGAGAAGGACGTTCGGCGACTGGAACTTCTGCTTGAGAAAAAGCGGCTAATTTACTTTTTGCTGTGCCAAAATCAGGATCGCGTCCGATGACAGCCGCTAAAGTTCCAGTTTGACGCCAATGTTTAACGGGTGGTGCTTGTGTCCCTGCAATATAAGCAACGACTGGTTTATCAATTGCTTCCGCAATATATCGCGCTGCGGCTTCTTCACGACCACCACCTGGTTGACCAACTAAAACAATTGCTTTTGTGGCTTCATCTTCATCTAATATTTGTAGCCATTGCAGAAAAGACGAACCAACGATCGCATCACTACCAATGCTGACACTAATCGACTGTCCTAAGCCAGCATTGGTTAATTCCCTGGCAATTTCGTAGGTGAGAGTGGTACTGCGACTGAGGATACCTACTGAACCAGGCGTGTAAAATTCACTGGGTTGAGTCCCCAACAGAATTTTCCCTGGTACGATGATCCCAGGACTATTTGGTCCTACTATCAGGGTTTCGGTTGCTTCGGTTTCGCGAAGTAATTCCACCATATCCAAGGGTGGCACGCCAGGGGAGATTATGATGATTTGGCGGATATTAGATGCGATCGCTTCTAGTGCTGCATCTAGGACTTGGTACGGATGTACGCAGATGATTGTCGTATCAATAGCTCCGAATTGCCCCACGACTTCCTCTACCAAGTCGAATACTGGCAAACCGTATCTTTGCTGTCCACCACATCCAGGATCGACCCCACCTACCAAATTTGTGCCTTGAGCTTTCATTTGAGCAACATGAGTTGCTGTGATATATTCACAAAAGCCTTGGAGTAACACTTTGCTGTCTGGTGTCAAATTCATAACAGGTTAATTGGTCAAAACCTTCTGTTGTATGCTGTGGACTTAGCAAGACGCACTGCTTCTGCTACCGCTTCATCCAAATTTTCTACCACCACTATAGACCCATCTGTTGGGGTTTTCAGTGTTGCTATGTATTTCCTTGCTGTCTCGAACTCCGAACCGGCAAGACGGACTACTAAGCGCGGAAAATGGCTCTCTCGACGGTTTTTGTTGCCATTAGACCTTGCCATATATGGTTTAACTTCCAGAGTGCTATTCTCCACAAAGTTGCCAATGACTTCAGAAACTTCGCCCGCTTGAGAAATACTACCCAGGAAGTTAATCAGTATCACTTGAATACTTTTGTCAGTACTCAAGTTTTTTAAAGCTTTTTCCAAGCGACTCCTAAAGGTGGTTGGTGAAGTTTCGGTAACAGACGCATGGCGCAAATTCAAACACACACCAGGCTTTCCACCAGTATTAACCACTAAGTCTAAAGTTGCCATTACCGATCCAGCACCATTACCCAAAATGGCAATTTTACCGTGCATTTCTACGACATCCCAGTCGCCCAAATTTCTGATTGTCTCGCTACTAGTATAATTTTTTACCATTTTTCTTGTCAATTGAGCCATATCTGAATGACGCCCAATTGCCCGTTCGTTGACGCTGATGTTACCATTCAGCGCCATAACTTGACCGGAGGAACTCACACCCAAGGGATTAATTTCCACCAAGTCCAAGTCTTTTTCTACAAATAACTGGTACATCTTTTCGATAACAGTGCTGACAGACTGTATCAATTCACCCTGCAAGCCCATTTTCAACGCCAGTCGTCGAGCATAAAATGGGGAAAATTCTTGTTCAACGACGACGTGCTGCATTTTCTCGCTGGCTGATTCCCAATCAATATCGTCTGCTTCTGTGCAACCCAAAAGTACAGGTCGGCAGACTGCTGTATCTAAAACTACAGCTAGATAAAATTCTTGTTCAGTGTCATACTTAGCTTCTGCCAGTAACACTTGTGGCAATTCCCCCAAAATGGGTAAATGAAATATATTTTGTGCGGCGGCGATCGCATCGATAGTCGTTTCTACAAACCTGACTCCACCCGCTTTTGCTCTTTCACCCGCATGCACCTGAGATTTCAGAACAATCGGGTAGCTAATTTTTAAACGTTTTAAATCCGTGGGATGGTCAATTCGTTGCGAAGGCAATACAGGAATGCCTATTTTTGCCAACCATTCCTTAACTTGGTACTCTAACAAATCCATTGACACACACCTTTTTTACCACATTTTCATTCTTTGCTGCGGTGCTGTCGCAAACATTGACGCTGCACCCTAGTTGCAGGATAAAGCTTTTTTTGGCTAGAAATACTTATTTTCCCTGATCAATTTTAACTAATTCAGTCTATAACGGAAATTTATGTTCTATCAAAACACTTGTTGTTTCCAAGTAAACAAGACGTATATGAATTGCATCAGTAAATTTGCTAGTATCGCGCCTCTCTACCCTCTTTGTCAATAAACCTTGATACAAGCCAACATCAAAGACACCCTCATTTTTAGATAATTTCGCTTTTTTAGAGTCGTGAGTTAAGTAATTTAAATTTTTACATAACAATTTTTCTCTACACTCAAGCTTAATTATGACACAAACATAGAGTTAGGATAGCTTACCCAAAGGATGAAGTATTTCATCCTTTCTCTTTTAGACTTTATTCTGTTCTATCTTGAGTCGTAGTTGTATCAGACTGATTCATTGCTTCACAGAAATTAAATCTTTCAAAGCTAAAGACAAAAAATACAGTATCTTCCGTATATTTCATTAGCATCATTAATGAAAATAATAAAGTTCAATAATTAGATTTTTTTTGTTTTTTACCGAAATTTTATATTGTTACTCAAATTATGAAAGTTTGCAGTAAACATTTTGAAAATACAGATAAGTTTTGGCATTGTGCCTGGTCTATGAAAATCAACAGAGTTTGCTGGATAAGATTTAGAAAAGTAGTTTTTTCTTTTGTTAAAACTTACTATTTTGTGTTAGAAGTTTGTTTTAAAGTATTTATGAGTATGGTTGGTTAAACTGTGTATCTGCATTCAACAAACGCAAGTCATACATCTAACACGCTCGAAGATAATCGAAAAAATATAGACCAGCTGGATGGCTCTACGAAAGTAGCAGCCCAGCAGGAAGATTTACAGTTGTTAGCGCAAATTTTGCAAGAACAGTTACTTGCAGAAGTCCCTTGTGGTGGATTCTTCCAAGTAAAGTGTGCGGTTAAAAATGAGCAATTGATAATTGTAGCTCAACACGCAGTCGCTGTGCAGTGCAATATCGAAACAATATTTACAGTGCTTGAGGAAGCACTCCAGTCGCTACCGGAACACCATAAACAGCAAGTAGAACTTTTCCTAAGAGTTTTTGGACAGAAGCTTCCTTACGCCAAACGTTCATTAACTTTGAGAGGCGACGGAGTAGGGGAAGTGGGGGAGCAGGGAATTTCTCCCTCATCCCCCTCATCCCCCTCATCTTGCCCATCTCCGATAGCAGGTGTAAGGGCAATCACATTGCTAGGATCAAAGCCAGCATACTCACTCAAGACTATCTTGGTAGGTGCAGCCTTAATCATCATTGCTGTATTTAGTGGCAGTGCTTATTTCCTAACCCACTGTTGTGTGACGTTCGAGTCTAAACAAATACAAACCGCCAAGCAGTTACAAAGGTCTTTAGGGCAACTGAAGCTGAGTTTCAAGTCTGAGAAAGAATTGCCTAAAATACAACAGCAACTTGATGCTGCAAGCGCATCCCTAAAAACCATTCCTCCTTGGTCGCCTTATTACCAAGAAGCAGAAAAACTTTCGGCAAGTTTGTCTAAGCAATCAGAAAAAATTCAGCAACTGAGAAAGGCGTTTCAAGCAGGGTCAACGGCTGCACAAAAAAGTCAAACTTTGGCAAGCAGCTTGCAGGAATTAAAAGCTAGGCAACAATTGTGGCGACAGGCGATCGCACCACTAGAGGCTGTCAATTCAAATAGTGAACTCTATAAGCTAGTGCAACCAAAATTACTCATCTATCGCGCCAATTTGCATACTGTGAAACAGCAGTTGCTTGCAGAAGAAAAACGACAAGTTGCGAGACCCTCAAGGGAAGGAGGGTGAACCAGATGTGAGGGATGAGGAGGATGAGGGAGAGATTCGTAATGCGGTACAGAGATGAATGAGCGAATGCGTGAATTGATTTGTCCCCTTGCTCCCTCATCTTACTAATTGGGCTGCGGAGTTAAAAAATTGACGACTTATTCCCCGAGTGACTAACACAGTTGTCAGCAAATTGGCAAAAGCAATCATGAACATAATCAAAATTTGGTAAGATGCAGCTTCGCGAGCATTAACGCCACTGAGCAACTGACCGGTGATGATTCCTGGTAGCGTCACCATACCTATGACCATCATCTGATTAAGAGTAGGAATCAATCCAGCGCGAACAGCATCTTTACGATACTGTACAATTGCTTGTTGGGGAGTTGCCCCCAAGCTTAAGTGAGTTTCTATTTCCAAGTGGCTAGCATTAATGGTGCTGACAAGACGTTCTCCGCCAAGCGCAGCAGCATTCATAGCATTACCTAACACTATCCCTGCTAAAGGAATCACATACTGCGGCTCAAACCATCGGTTTGGTTGAATAATCAATACATTGGTATAAACCATTGTCAAGGTTGTACTCACGAAAATTGACCCCCACACTAAGGGCAACATCTGCGGTATTTTTTGAGTAATGCGATTTCGTGCGACAATTGCCGAAATTGTCAGCATGATTGATAAAATCGCCAAAACTGCCCAAGGATTATCTAAAGCAAAGATGAACTCTAAAACATACCCCAATACAGCTAGTTGTAGGATGGTTCTCCCTGTTGCGATCGCTAAATTTAGTTCCAGCCCTATTCTTTCCCACGCGGATAAACCTATGGCTGCGCCCATCAATCCAACAGCACAAGCCAAATCAACGAAATCTAGCTTGATTAACTCCTGCATAGGTTTTCTACCTCTTGTGTATATGGGTTACAAGGTATAGGTTACAGGGTTCTATGTTACAGATTTTTCCCTGTCCCCTGTTCGCTTTAAAACGACTCACTGGGAACTTTAATTAAAGGTATTAGTTCTTGGTGGATATCCATCTCCTTTCACCCTAGCAAATGGTAGCCTTTTTGATAAAAAACCTAGGTAAAAACCCTTGAATGGCGTGAATTTGGGGAAAAAGACTTTCACGCTTGTTTTTGATTCAAAGCTCAATAAGCGCAAATCTAACGTCGGTATCTATTTTTAACTTAAGATAAATCTCATGATTCAAAGTGTAAAACATTCCATACCAGCCTTTGACATCAAGCAACAATACAGCATGATTGAAGCAGAAGTCAGCGCAGCCGTTTTGGAGGTTCTATCTTCTGGTCGTTATATCGGCGGTCCAATAGTAGCAAACTTTGAACAACAGTTTGCCGACTATACTGGTGTGAGTGAATGTGTAGGCTGTAACTCTGGTACCGATGCTCTTTTCTTGGCACTGAGAGCTTTAAATATTGGTGCAGGTGATGAAGTGATTACCACACCATTTACTTTTATCGCTACTGCTGAGGTTATCAGTGCAGTAGGTGCGGTGCCTGTGTTTGTTGATATCGACACTACTACGTTTAATCTAAATGTAGAGCAAGTAGCAGCCGCAATTACACCGAAAACGAAAGCAATTATCCCAGTTCACTTGTTTGGTCAACCTGTAGATCTGACTGCATTGATAGATGTAGCAGAAGCACATAATTTACTCGTGGTAGAAGATTGCGCTCAGTCCACAGGGGCAAGTTGGACAGGGCAAAAGGTAGGAAGCATTGGACACATCGGTTGCTTCAGTTTTTACCCTACCAAAAATCTTGGTGCTTACGGTGACGGTGGCGCAATAACAACCAATGACCCCGAAATCGCGGCAAGGCTACGAGTACTCAAGGAACATGGACAGAAAAATAGATACTATTACGAGGAAATCGGTGTCAACAGCCGTTTGGATGCCATCCAAGCTGCTATTTTGCAAGTTAAGCTGCCTTATCTAGATATTTGGAATAATCAGCGGCGAAAAGTTGCATCTCGTTATCACCAGTTTCTCAATCAAATTCCCGGTATCATTGCACCCCAAGAATTAGCTGGGGGTATGGGAGTCTGGAATCAATACACCATTCGTGTACTCGGCAATAAAAGGGACTTGATTCGCAGCAAATTGCAAGAGCGGGGTGTAAACACAATGGTTTACTATCCCCACCCTTTACATTTGCAGCCAGTTTATGAAAGTCTGGGGTACAAACAAGGACAATTGCCAGTGGCAGAGCAAGCCTGTCAGGAAGTTTTATCTTTGCCTATGTTCCCAGAATTGTCAGAAGAACAGCAAGACCAGGTGATTTATGCTTTGAAAGATTGCTTGGCGTAATCAGTCCTAAGCAATGAGTGTTCAATATTTTACACTTAGGATTCGGTACTCATCACTCAACCTAATACCTGAATTAAATTATACTCTTTAAGAGTAGGGTGGGCATCGGGTGCCCGCCCAGTTTCTAGGACGGGCTAGAAGCCCATCCCACAAGAAAAAGTTGGGTATTTTTTAATTTGGAAGTCCCTTAGCACTCAGCAGTCTTGTCGTTCCCAACGCTTCCACCAAACCACGTACAGCGGCAATCATTGCGACTTCGCTGTTGAGCTGGTTAATGGCAGAACCGACACCAACACCAGTAGCGCCAGCAGCAATAGCAAGGGGTGCTGTTACGCTGGAAATACCAGAAGCACACAGCACTGGAACTGACACCGCACGAGAAATTTCATAAGCTGCTGCCAAAGTGGGAGCAGCTTTTTCAATCAGTCCCAAAACTCCGGGGTGAGTTGGGTTGCTGCTAGTACCACCTTCAGTTTGGATAATGTCTGCGCCAGCTTTCACCAGTTCCTCTGCCAGCTGTACCTGTTGATCCAGTGTCAGAATATGGGGAACAGTCACAGAGAGGGTAATTTTAGGCAGGAGAGCGCGGGTTTGATGAGTCAGCGCTAAAACTTCCTCAGCCTCAAATCTGCGTCCTTGAGCATAGAAAGAATCGAAATTACCAATTTCAATCAAATCTGCACCTGCGGCAACAGCTTGCACAAATTTCTCTGGCTCGACTGCTGATACACAAATGGGCAATTTTGTCAACTCTTTTGCCATTTGTACTAAGGTGGGATCGGCAGCGATATCAACAAAAGTCGCACCACCGTGATGGGCTGCTTTGACCGTTGCTGCTACGCTACGCCCATCGAAGTTATTCAAACCGCTGATCACTTTGAGAGCGCACCGATTGGCAAATGCACTTTGGAGAGTGGGATGCATTGTCATATTTCGTCTTTTGAAGCTTTGAAAATTAGGTTTATTCTACCGTCTCCTCGATAACAGGGGTTAGGGAGTCTCCCAAATCTCTACGGCAGTTGCCAAATCTTGATAGTCTTGTCGTGACTACCACTCACCAAAGTTTTGCCATCTGGACTGAAAGCAACGGCATAAACCTTGCCTGAATGCCCCTTTAGGGTATCTATTATCTCTCCCGTATCCAAGTTCCAGATTTTCACAGTCTTGTCATCACTGCCAGTTGCGATATGTTCGCCATCGGGGCTAAAAGCAACAGCATTCACATCGGCTGAATGACCCACAAGAGTGCGTATTTCCTTTCCAGTGTTCAGCTTCCACACTTTGACAGTTTTGTCATCGCTAGCACTAGCCAACATTTGCCCATCTGGACTAATGGCAAGGGCATTCACATCACCTGAATGAGTTGTTAGGGTGCGTAGAACTTTGCCAGTGTTCAGGTTCCAAACTTTAATTGTCCTGTCCGCACTTCCACTAACAAGCGTTTTACCATCTGAACTTAAAGCAACAGACAAAACCGCACTTGTGTGCTCCCTCAAAGTCTGTAATTCCTGCCCTGTGTTCAAATTCCAGACTTTTATGGTGTTATCATAACTACCACTAGCGATATTTTGACCATCTGGGCTGATGGCAACGGAATTTACCCAATCTGTATGACCTTTCAAAGTACGAATTTCCTTTCCCGTTTTCAGATTCCAGATTTTAATTGTGTTATCCTTGCTGCCACTGACTAGAGTTTGACCATCCGGGCTAATGGCGACACAATAAACAATGTCTTTATGCCCCTTGAGGGTGCGGATTTCCTGTCTATTATTCAGGTTCCAAATTTTGACACTCTTGTCATCACTACCACTAGCAAGGGTAGTACCTTCACGCCTAAAGGCGAGGGAATTCACATCGCCCCAATGCCCACTCAAGGTTGGGATATGCCCCAAGCTTTGCCAATAAATATATCCGCCTAACCCTAAAAGCAGGATAATGCCCCCCGCTAGCAGTTTATGTTTTAACTGGATTCTTGGTTGAAGAACAGTGCTGGGAAAAACTGATTGTCTCGGGTTTATCCTTGACGGCGGCTGTGGTAAAGAAAAATCTCGTGGAATCGAGGCAGGTTGTGGCTTTTGATGCAAATCTTGCAGCAGTTCATCAGCTGATTGGTAACGATGCTCCATATCTTTTTGTAACAGTTTGTCTAATACCTGCACCAATTGTGCAGATAGAGGAGACTTAAGATGTTGTCGCCAATGCATCACCCAGCCATAGCCGTGTTCCATGTAAAGGTGAGATGGGTGAATTCCTGTCAATAAATCAAAGCAAGTCACACCCAAACTAAACAAGTCACTTGCTGCATACGCATTGCCATACTTCATTTGTTCTATCGGTGCATAGCCAAAGGAACCAATGGTTGTACCTGTTTGCTGCAAAGAAGTCGCTGTTAACTGCTTGGCGACGCCGAAATCAATGAGTACTAAATCTTCCCGAGGGGATCTACGAATAATATTTTCTGGCTTAATATCTCGGTGAATAACTTGATGTTCGTGGATAAACTTGAGAATGGGTAAGAGTTCACTTAACAGTTTCCAAATCTTTTCCTCGCTAAAAGTTCCTTGCTGTCTCAACTCTTGCCGTAAAGTTTGCCCAAGGATGAATTGCTGCACCAGATACAAGTAGTTATCATGCCGAAAGTAAGCATACAAAGTCGGGATCTGCGGATGTTCTCCAAGCTGTTGCAACCGTCGTGCTTCTTCTTGAAAGAGTTCAGTTGCCTTAAGCAGGGCGGTGGTTCCTTGGACTTGTGGTGCTAGCTGCTTGACGACACAATGTTCATTCAGTTTATCTTCATCCTCTGCCAAAAAAGTTCTGCCAAATCCTCCGCCTCCCAGTGGTTGGATAATGCGATAACGGTTTCGCAACTGGGATATCAGTTGTGTGCCGCAACTTTGGCAAAATGTGGCATCAGGATTTAGGGGTTTCTCGCAGTTGGGATTGAGGCAGTAGATCATAAGTTAGGCATCTATCAGCCGTTGTCATTTAATATAAGGCTTCCTCGAAATCCCTTCAATTTTCTGAATTACCAAAAATAATTCTGAAAAAATACAACTTGACTTTGTAGCTTGCTGTATTCGTGCCAAATTTAAATTACCATCTTTTTAGTCATGAGTGCTTATATTTACACTGGTGCGATCGCACAAAGTGCCCGCTTGAGAGCGATTGCGCAAAGCGCACCTGGAAGAGGCTATCGCGATTCGGGGCGGTGGCAAAGTTAATCGCAGAAAATAGGGGTTAGAAACAAGCTGTCGTTAGGAATGCACAAGTTGTCGTTAGATCACAACAAGTTGTCGTTAGATCACAACAAGTTGTCGTTAGATCACAACAAGTTGTCGTTAGATCACAACAAGTTGTCGTTAGATCACAACAAGCTGTCGTAACGACATGCTATTTTAATCAAATTCCGGTGCCCACAAATCTGAAACTGGAACTTCCCATCCTGGAAGAAGTTCAGGAACTGTCAAAATATCACCATCACCAACTATCAACGCCTCTTTTTCTGGGTAGTAAACCTCAACAATTCTGTCATCTGGATTGATGAGAATTCCTACCCCGGTTCCCAGTGCAAGAAATTCTCTAATCTTTTCCCTTAGTTCCTCTACATCATCAGATGGGGACTTTACCTCAACCGTCAAATCAGGGGCTAACTGAGCATACGATTTAGGACTGCGACGCAATCGTTCTGCTCGCACAAATGAAGCATCAGGCGCTCGTAAATTTGAGTTCGGCAATCTGAAACCAGCGCTGGAAGCAGCTACCCGTCCGAGTTTGCGAGGTCGAACCCAGTTGCCTAAAACTCTGATAACCTCGGCTGCGACTTCATCTGACTCGTATCCTGATGGACTCATGACAATAATATTCCCCTTGACTAATTCCATCCGATGGTGGGGATACTGCTGCTGCATTTTTTCCAAGTCTTGAACTGTCAGGGACATAGAACCTCCTAAATCCCCCAGGGTTGGGTTTTTCTTGGACATTTACACTACATCATTTTAACGATAAGTTAACGGGAGTTTCTGTAGCTCTTGGCTTGATGAAGACAACAGCGTTAGTGATTGAGCTGATCGCCCGATGAATTCCTGAGTTCTCGAAAAACCTGCTACCCCAAAAACTCTTGTCCTCTTGTCCCAATGTCTCGACGCTGTCCATACACTCGTATCATGAAAATATAACGAAAATATAAAGTCACCTGACTTTAACGGCATAATATGGGCAGTATTTGGGAACTCGATTTTTACTCGCGTCCGATTCTGGACGAAAACCAGAAAAAAGTTTGGGAAGTCTTGGTATGCCAAACTCCTTTGGAAACCCGCACAAAAATTGATTCTTTGTTTCGCTTTGCTAAATATTGCCCCAGTACTGAGGTCAATTCAGCGTGGTTGCGGACGGCGTTGGAAGAAGCAATTGGCAAAGCAGGAGAAACACCGAGAAGAATCCGCTTTTTCCGCCGCCAAATGAACAACATGATTACCAAAGCCTGCAAAGATTTGGGTATTCCTGCTGAGCCAAGTCGCCGCACTTTGCTGCTGAAACAATGGCTGCAACAGCGGGTGGAGCAAGTCTATCCTCAAGAGCCAGGGTATCAAGCGAGTACAAATCCCTCGGTAAACTTGGAGAAATCCTCACCCCAACGCTTACCAGATGCTTTGGAAGGAAAGCAGTGGACATTTGTTACTTTAAAAGGTGCGGATTTTACGGGAATGCACGAGTGGGAGATTGGCTTTAGCGAAGCTTTCCCCTTGGAGATAGCGCAAGTTTCCCCCGAAACCCCGATTCCTGGTGTTTTGATATATTCACCCAGAGCATTGCCAATAGCAGGTTGGATGTCTGGTTTAGAGTTGGCGTGGTTGAAAGTTGACCAAGGGGCGAGATTGGTTTTGGAAACCGGTGCAACTGAAAGTTGGATTTTGGCGAATATCAAAAATCCCCAAACAATCGCAGAAGCCAAAGGCTTTGAAGAAGCAAAGCAAAAAGCTAACGGAGTGCATTTTCTCGCGGTGCAGTCCAATCCTCAAGAAGAATCTTTTGCCGGATTTTGGCTGTTGCAAGAGGTCAATCTGCCGTAAATTTGATTGAGGGAATGGGTTTGTAGTCAGGGCTGTCATCGCTGACTACAAGGCAATTTCCACGTCCACAGCCAACAAAAATATGGTGTATAAAGAATTACCAAATAATTCACTGGCAGAACAACTGCTGGAACTATCCATAAAATCAGGTGCAGAAGCGGCTGAAGTTTATCAGTCAAAATCGCTTTCTCGACCTGTATTTTTTGAAGCAAATCGTCTCAAGCAGTTAGAAACCAGCCAATCTGAAGGTACAGCACTGCGGCTGTGGCGTAACGGATGTCCGGGATTAGCTGTGGCTTATGGTCCTGTGGAACCGCAAGCCTTAGTGGAACGTGCTTTAGCTTTGAGTCAACTGAATGAACCTGAAGACGTGGAATTGAACGGTGATTCTAAGCCTTGCTACCCAGACTTGGGTGAAGATGTCCCTATAGAAAAGTTGGTGGAGTGGGGCAAAGAAGCGATCGCCATCATCCGCGATGCATACCCAGATGTCATTTGTACGGCAGACTGGGAATGTGATGTCGAAACCACCAGACTCGTGAACACCAAAGGTTTAGATTGCCACTACACCGACACCACTCTCAGCTGCTATGTGGATGCAGAGTGGGTACGAGGTGACGATTTGTTGAACGTTTCTGATGGTCAAACCGAAAGAGGTAACCTCCAGCCAGAGAAAGTTGCTCACCAAATTTTACAACGGTTGGCTTGGGCAAAAGAAAATGTGGCACCTCCCAACGGTCGCGTCCCGGTTCTATTTACTTCTAAAGCTGCTGATATGCTTTGGGGGACTGTACAAGCAGCTTTGAATGGCAAGCGAGTTTTGGAGGGGGCTTCTCCTTGGGGGGAACGCATAGGCAAACCAGTTATGGCACCAATCACTCTCTACCAACACCCCCAGGCGGGACCTTACAGTTGCCCTTTTGATGATGAAGGCACCCCAACTCAGTCTTTGGTGTTTATCCAAGACGGTGTGTTGCAGCATTTTTACTGCGATCGCACTACCGGACGCCAGTTAAATATTGCCTCCACTGGTAACGGTTTTCGCCCTGGTTTAGGAAGTTATCCCACCCCTGGTTTATTTAATTTCCTCATTCAGCCCGGAACTGAATCGCTACAAGAATTGATTCACCATCTGGATGATGGCTTAATTGTGGATCAAATGCTGGGAGGTAATGGCGGCATTTCCGGTGACTTTTCCATCAACATTGATCTAGGATACCGCGTTCAAAACGGTCATGTGATTGGGCGTGTGAAGGATACAATGGTGGCTGGAAACGTCTATACAGCTTTAAAACAATTGGTTAAACTGGGTGACGATGCTGACTGGAATGGTTCTTGCTATACTCCATCTTTATTAGTAGAAGGACTATCCAGTACTAGCAAGCAAAATTAAAAATTCAAAATGACTTTGCAGGTATGGACGATTCGAGTCATAACCATGATGCTATCCAACTTGACAGAGTGGTATTTTTTGGGCGCACTCTACCAGAATATGTAAAATTTTTCAACCTTGATTTATCTTATTGGCAAAGTAGCAAAATTTTGGATTGTCCATCTGGTGCGGCTTCTTTTGTAGCAGAAGCTCACCAAATGGGCATTGATGCTGTAGCTTGTGACCTTTTATTTCATCTTGATCCCAAAGTCATAATTGAGAAAGGCAAAACAGATTATGACCACGTCATAGAAAGAGTTTCCCTTGTTCCTCACCTCTACAACTGGGAAGTTTATGGAGGAATTGAGGGATTTAAAGAATGCAGAAAAATAGCCTTTCAACGATTTGCTGCCGATTATGAGAATGGTAAGGTACAAGGTCGTTATATTCCTGTCGAGTTACCAAAATTGCCATTTTCAGACAAAAGCTTTGATTTAGTTTGAAGCGGACATTTTTTGTTTGTTTACAGTGATGAGTTAGATTATGGATTTCACTGAAATTCAATTTTGGAACTTTATAGAGTTTGCTCAACAGAAGTCAGAATCTACCCATTACAAGGCAAAGATGCCAAACAGTATGCATTGATGAATGATTTAGTTAATGACTTAAATGCCTTAGAAATTAAGAGCGAAATTGTCGAAGTTCCCTGGGAATTTTAAAAAGGTAGCCATCAAATGCTGCGTTTGGCTCGCCAATAGTATAACGGTTAACAGTTTTAAATAGGAAAATCGCCATTAATTTACAATACCGATTTTCCGGTATGAACCGAGAAACAAAGTATGAGTGGGATTTCTTACCTAACTCATGATTTTATTTTTTTGAACTTTGAACTTTGAATTTTGAATTGATATGTCACCTCTTTTTCTTTCTCAGAGCTTTCGCGCTTTGTGGCAACCTAGAAGAGGTTTAGCGATCGCAGAAGCGTCAGTTATCGGTTTAGTCGCAGCCCTATCTGCTGTATTTTTCAAATTTGGAACAGGATGGTTAGGAACATGGCGAGTTCATACTTCCTACCTTTTTCCAGCATGGGTTGTTCTACCACTTATTGGTCTTAGCTTTGGATTTCTGGCTGGCTTACTTGTAGAGAGGTTGGCACCAGAGGCATCAGGTGGTGGAATTCCACAAGTCAAAGCTTCTCTTGGTAATGTGCCAGTTACTCTATCATGGCGCGTGGCGGCTGTAAAGTTACTCAGTTCCATCATGACTTTGGGTTCGGGTTTAACTCTAGGGCGACAAGGTCCCACCGTTCATGTTGGTGCAGCTTTGGCAGCAGGGATGAGTCGCTGGGTTCCCACTTCCCCAGATCATCGACGGCAGATGATTGCAGCAGGTGCGGGTGCAGGGTTGGCAGCGGCTTTCAATGCCCCTATCGCGGGTATGATATTTGTCGTCGAGGAATTACTCCAAGATTTATCAGGATTAACTTTAGGAACTGCCATTATCGCCTCGTTTATTGGTGGCGTTGTCTCCCGGCTATTAGGGGGTAACAGTCTGCAACTTGATTTGGCAGCAACTCATTACTCCAGCACTTTCTCAATTCTAGAAATTCCCTTTTACCTGATTTTAGGTGTCCTGGCGGGGTTACTGGCTGCATTATTCAATCGTGGACTGATTGCGAGTTTAGCAATTTACCGTAACTTACACATCAGCTTACCGCTGAGGGTGGCGTTAGCTGGGTTTATATCAGGTGTCGTTATTGCCCTGCTACCAGCATCTTTCCGCAATAATACTGGGTTGCGGGAGTTTATTATCACTGGTGAAGTTCATGCTTCCATAGCAGCGATCGCCTTTGTCGCTCAGTTTATCCTGACTTTGGTGGCATTTGGCTCAGGAGCGCCAGGAGGATTATTTGCTCCCAGTCTGATTTTGGGTTCTTGTTTAGGATACATCATTGGTGTATTCCAGCTTTATACCTTGGGACAAGGTTCCCCGACAACTTATGCACTCGCAGGAATGGGGGCATTTTTCTCAGGCGTCTCCAAAGTGCCAATTACAGCAATCGTGATTGTGTTTGAGATGACTACAGATTTCAATCTGGTACTCCCTTTGATGATTGGTTCTGTGACATCCTACTTAGTTGCCGAAAAAATAGTGCCTGGATCACTGTATGACAAACTTTTACAGTTAAGTGGCATCATTATCAAAAAACAAGCTCCAATTGAAGAAGTATTGACAAAGTTAACAGCAAAAGATGTGATGCAAAGACGGGTGGATACTCTGGAGGCAGAAATGTCTCTGGATGAAGCAGTAGAGGCTTTCTCCCGTTCGCACCATCGAGGTTTTCCGATAGTAGAAGATGGCAGGCTAGTAGGAATTGTGACACAAAGTGATTTGTTAAAAATACGCGATCGCAATTTTGGAAAAGACGCCAGCTTGAAGGAAATCATGACTAGCAATCCTTTGACAGTCAGTCCCATCCATAACCTCAGCGATGTGCTGTATTTGTTAGACCGCTATCAAATCAGTCGCTTACCAGTTGTGGAGGGGCGCAGACTGATTGGGATCATCACCCGTGCAGATATTATCCGGGCAGAAGCAGACCACATTAACTGTGAAAATAGGGAACAAGGACCGCGACCAGAACCTTCTTATGTTGTTTATCAAACACGTTCTCCCAGTGTTGGCAGGGGAAGATTACTGGTACCGATAGCTAATCCCGAAACAGCAGCAACACTATTGGAGATGGCAGCAGCGATTGCCCGCGATCGCCATTATGAAATAGAGTGCATCCAAGTGATGCCAATCTCTCGCCACAGTTCCCCAACAGAAACCCCAGTCAGAACAACAAAAAGTCGTCGCTTGCTGAGGCTTGCAGAGGCTTTGGGCAAAAAGTGGAAAATTCCCGTGCATACACAAATCCGCGTCACCCATGATGTAGCGCAGGCAATTCTCGAAACAATTAAAGAACGGCACATCGACCTGATTTTGATGGGGTGGAAAGGTAACACTTCCACCCCAGGTCGTATTTTTGGCAACGTTGTAGACACGATAATTCGCCAAGCTACCTGTGATGTGATGCTAGTTAAGTTAGGAGCAATGGATGGGTTAACAGATTTAACAGAAACATCATCTGATATATCTGTTGCTAAATCCGCTCTCACTCCCCAATTCAACCGCTGGCTTGTTCCGATGGCTGGTGGTCCTAACGCCTGGGTGGCGCTTAAATTGTTACCCGCTTTAGTCACATTGGGAAATGACCCAAAAGTTCGCCTGACTCGGGTTTTCAAACCCTCAGAAATCGAGCCGGATATGACAGTTTTAGAAGAAGCTATTCGCCAACTCATTCGTCGCCGTAAGTTGGGAAGCACTGTTTTCGCCAGCCCAGTTAAATCTGACTCAGTTTCTGAAGGTTTGATTAACTTGGTGAAAAAAGAACACTACGATGTAGTCGTTTTGGGTGCTTCGCGTGAGGGAATGCTGCAACAAGCAATTACAGGCAATATTCCGGAGGCAATAGCTTCTGGTGTCGATAGTACAGTGATTTTGGTGAGGGGGGCGATAGGTAGTTAATAAAGTTGAAGGGTTTGTAAGAAACACTAAGGGCGATCGCTACTATTGTTTAAGCTTTTTTAACCAGCGCCTGAGTTGTCGTTAGGGATGCGGAGGGCAAAACAGAAATGAACGGGTGGCATCTGAAATCATGGTTCTTAATTGGCAGCGCGTTGAGTGTGCTTCACTGTACTCAACCGATCGCCGCTCAAGTCGTTCCCGATAACACACTTCCAGCAGCAGAGCGATCGCAAGTCTCCGGCAATCCCAATTTCCAAATTGACGGAGGAGCAAGGCGGGGTGGCAACCTGTTCCACAGCTTCCAATCGTTTTCTGTTCCCACTGGCGGTAGTGCCTTCTTCAACAATGCAGCCGATGTGCAAAACATCCTGACGCGAGTCACAGGCGGCTCAATTTCTAACATTGATGGTGTGATTCGAGATCAGGGCACGGCGAATCTGTTCTTGCTCAACCCGAATGGCATTGTGTTTGGTGCAGGAGCGCAACTCAATATTGGTGGCTCGTTTGTTGCTAGTACCGCTAACAGCATCAACTTTGCCGATAATTTTCAGTACAATGCCAGTAATCCCCAAACGACACCGCTATTGACCGTCAGTGTCCCCATTGGCTTGCAGATGGGATCAAATCCGGGGCGGATTGCAGTGCAGGGAAATGGGTACAACATATCAGGCACAGCTCCTTTCCTCACCCCCCTGATTCGAGGAAATGCCTCAACAGGTCTAAAAGTGCCACCAGGACAAACGCTGGCATTGATTGGGGGAGACATCGATATCCAAGGAGGTGTGCTTCAGGCAGAGCAAGGACGGATTGAGTTAGGCAGTGTGCGGGATGGAATTGTGAACTTGGGTGCGGGGTTTGCTTTAAGTTATCTAGTGGGGGTTCGGGGGCTATAAGACCCGCGCTATAATCTTCGATTTAGC
>NZ_CAWMYC010000020.1:0-21867 GCF_963872035.1 Scytonema sp. HK-05 | reverse complement strand
CTGGCGACTTATCCCCATGTCTAAAGCCAGGGGCTTGCGTCTCGTTTTCCGGTCATTATCGCAACGCACATGAGTCGTGCCCCCTAAGCACGTTCCATCCCATCGCTAACTAGCCGCGCATTATATAGAAGTAGCATTACACCATCCAAAAGCAGCAGCAAAACGATAGTGAGATCGCCAGTGTTGACCATAAGCTACTTAAAGTACGGTAATTAGACCGATTTATTGTAAATTTATTTACAGTTAAAAATAGATGAAAGAAACAGTAAATAGCTTATTCTGCTGATATTTTCAAGTTGAGATAAAAATAAAACAATCACACCATAGATAAATCATGATGGTTATTGTTGATTTATTTTAATAATTCTTAGAAAGTTTTCTTTTTCCATATACATTTATTAAAGAAGTTTCTAGACAATACTTGAGCGATGTATTAGGCTTGAATGACGTGGAGCAGCTACAAAATTGCAGCCTAACAGCTAGTCAACAATTCTCATAAATGTTACAATTATTAACAATATTTCCAAAAAAATGTTGCACTGGTTACCTTCGATCTAACCGTAGATACTTGAGAAAAAGGGGAAATAGCTGTAAGTTCTAGCAATTAAGAACCAAATTTGTAGACAATTAGCCGCCCTTGTTTACCCTGGCGCGTAAGTTGTGAAACACAGCGTGGGTTCCCCAGTCTAACTGGGTAAACACCCAAGGAAAGGCATCTATCAGCTTTCTTACCATTCTGTCAAACCCGTCAATACCGAAGAGTAGTGCCATGAAGACCGCTCAGACAGCCACAGACCTCGTGCGGACTTACCTGCGTGAGATTGGCCGTGTGCCACTGTTATCCCATGAGGAGGAAATACATTATGGCAAACAGGTGCAACGTGCATCCCTCTTGCACGAAGTGAGGGAGTCGTTTGCCATCCAGTTAGGTCGTCAACCAACTCTCCAAGAGTGGGCAAAAGCGACAGGGCTAGAACCAGCAGAGTTGAACGAAGCAATTGCAGACGCTGAGATTGCCAAGCGCAAGATGGTAGAAGCAAATTTGCGACTCGTTGTGTCTGTAGCTAAAAAGTACATCAAGCGCAACGTAGATCTACTCGACTTGATTCAAGAAGGTAGCATAGGGATGCAGCGGGGTGTGGAAAAGTTTGACCCTACCAAGGGCTACAGGTTCTCTACCTATGCTTACTGGTGGATTCGTCAAGCCATAACGCGGGCGATCGCTGAAAAAGGTCGCACTATTCGGTTGCCTATCCACATAACGGAGAAATTGAATAAAATCAAAAAGGCGCAGCGACACTTGTCTCAGAAACTAGGACGCGCCCCGACAGCTTCTGAGTTAGCACAAGAATTGGAATTGACTCCTAGGCAAGTGCGAGAATATCTGGAAAAGGCGCGTGTCCCTTTATCTTTGGATTTGCGGTTGGGAGATAATTACGATACAGAACTAGGGGAAATGCTGGAAGACCCAGGAGTTTCTCCAGAAGAATTTGTCGCTCAATCTTCTCTATCATATGATTTAGAGCGTCTCATGGGGGAACTTACCCCACAGCAAAAGGAAGTTATATCCCTGCGTTTTGGTTTAAAGGATGGGCAAGCACATACTCTCGCGAGCATCGGTGAACTCCTCAACATTAGCCGTGAGCGAGTGCGGCAAATTGAGCGCGAAGCCTTAACCAAACTCCGTAAGTTGAAAGCCGATATAAATGAATATCTGGCAAGTTAGTCATTTGTCGTTTGTCCTTTGTCATGAGTTGTTTGCAAAGGACAAATGACTTATACGCCCGTAGACACAAAGAAGCGCGGTTGAGCGTAGGGTAGGATGACTGAGCGGAACCGTATGATAAATGAGACTTAGGTGAGACAATCCGTTACATTTGGTACGGTTACACCGACTTTGGTAGTTATAACTGGACTGTTACATTAATTTATAGGAACATACGAAAGCAAAAGTTTTGTCATATACATCAAAGACATTCGCGACTCAAGTAACATTGACCGCAGTTGTCCTAATAAAGGAGGTATAACGTGAGTAATTCATCGAATCGAGTTTCAGAATTTTTTAATAATGACTCAGAAACCAGCGACTTGCTGTGGCAGTATGTTAAATCCTTAAGCCCACAGACAGTGAATCAGTTATCTAAACCTTCTTCTGCCGAAGTGTTTCAGGTGATGGAGCGCAATATTGTAGGGCTTTTGGGTAACCTGCCTTCTGAACACTTTGGTGTGACCATCACAACCAGCAGAGAACATTTGGGTCGTCTTCTTGCCTCCGCAATGATGAGCGGTTATTTCTTGCGTAACGCCGAACAGAGAATGAACTTTGAAATGGCTCTGCAAGGTCCTGAAACCAACAACACTGATGGTGAGTAGCAATTTGAAATTGCTGTTGAACATTTCAGATTGTTGTATCCATAAAAATGAATCCAAAACTCCCCTCTGCAAAATCCTTATGTTCTCCCTCCCCTCATCTGCAGAGGGAAGATAAAATACCCGTACACGGGAGGGAGTCATCTAAAATTTCAAATGTAAAAATATCTGGTGCAGTCTGCTTTTGAGCAAGGGATGCTCAAAAAACGAAATAATTTTCCAACCTATATCCAACCGATAATATAATACAAACTCGGCAGACATCAACTGAACCTGCCGAGTTTTATCATTATATTTAAAGAGCGTATTTCTTTGTCAAGTCGGTGGGCATAAATAAACGCGCTCTAATGTAGTCAGGGCTTAAGCCCTTAGAAGCCTTGCTCTTTCGGGAAGACTACGCTCACTACCAACAAAGAATCTATCAAAACTAACGTGGGAGGATGAGAACCCCCTATTTTTAACAGGGGGATGAAATCCGACAAGGGCAGGTTTTAAAGAGTTGTGTCTTATACCCAGATCGTGGTAAGACAAAGAAACACTGCACAGGATGAAAAACTCCAAAAAACAAACGTGTTAGTAAACTGAACCACGACAATTGAAGATATGGGGTTGTGTTGAAAAGTCTTTTTAGAGCCATCAACACGTAAAATCTTCATGGTTGGAAGATCCTAAAGTAGCCGTACAGCCTGAAAAGGTTGAGGCGGGTAGGGCTGTTTGAACGAGCCAACGTGTTTTGTAAAAAAAACACCAGACAACGTTGCGGTGAGACAGCGCTGCGGGAGGGTTTCCCTCGTGCCGGCTCTGCGTTCACCGAAGGTGTGCCGAAGGCATACCCGAAGGGAGTGTGGCTTTTAGCCCGCGGAGCAACAACAGTCTAGAATCCACGTTTTTCAAAGCGTGGAGAGTTCAAGTTTATGTTTAATTTCACTTACTTAAAGGAATGTCCCCAAAACAAAAATCAAGTGTGAGTCGTATCTCATCTTGTTATTGGCCGATTGAGCAATTGCCTGGATTAAGTCAGCAGGAACAATCCCAACTGCAAAACTGTGGTATTACGACTACAGAGGCGCTTGTCAAACAAGGGAAAACGCCTGTAGATAGGCTAGCGCTGGCAAATAAATTACAGATTCATCTTCAGTATGTCAATAAATGGGTAGCATTGGCAGATTTGGCTCGTATCCCTAGTGTAGGAACACAATATTGTGGATTATTGCTGCATGCGGGTATTGGCTCTGTGGCACAGTTAACAACTACCCCCATTCATAGATTGCACCAACAACTTCTGCGGTTTGTAGTCGCGACAATGCAACGGCGTGATTTGTGTCCTTCGATTGAGCAAATTCAGGAGTGGAATCAACAAGCACGAACGATAGAAGAAAGAAGATAGAAGATAGAAGAAAGAAGATAGAAACAATTTCTGCACTCTTGACTTTTCACTCTTTTGCTAAAACTCCATTGAGGAAGATATCAGCTAGTCCTTCTGCCATTGCTTGCATTTGTTGGGGAGAGGCATCTGGTTCCATTACGGTGTTGTTGGAAAACCCTGCAACCGCAAACATTCCTAAGAAAACTTTAGCGACAAGCGTTGCATCCATCTGGCGATAGATTCCTTTGTCCATTGCGGTTTGAAAGAAGGCTTCGGCAACATCAGTCATTTTGACAATCACGTCAGACTGGATGCGATCGCGCAAATCTGGGTGAAACTGTGCCTCCATAAAACAAACCCGCATTAAGTCAGCATTTTTATGGAAATTCCACATCCGGCGGCGCATTACCTGAGCCACAGCCTTATAGCTGCCCATTTCGCTCAGTTCTGTCAGTAAATCTGTTAAAATATCCACCCAGCCTTGAGTCGCCACCTCAACCAAAATCGCCTTTTTATTGGGAAAATGACGGAACAGAGTCCCTTCAGCGACGCCTGCTGCTTGTGCCAAGTCGCGGGTTGTCGTGCCATCAAATCCTTGGGAGGCAAATAACCGCCTTGCCGCATCTAGAATGCGGGTGCGTGTTTGTGCTTCGGAGGATGGGGGGGAATTAAAAATTCGCATAACAGTTACAGTGATATATCCGGAACAGGATGTGTAGCATTATTGTCTAACGTTAAATGCAATAACTACAGAAAGCTTAATACAAGATTAAGACCCTGTTGACTAACTCATGTGTTTGGTGTTGTTATAGAAATTTAATTTTATTTTCGCGTATGAACAAGCTTAGTTGCTTATATCAAAGGGAAGTGAAAAACAAAGCAAGTCAACTTTTAGTCTCTTTTCTTGTAGCAATACTTCTTTGGTGGGGATTGATACCAGGAATTGCTGTAGCGAAAACTCAGACACCATCTGCTCAAAGTTCGATTCAACCTTATTTGAATCGAGTGATAAAGCAGTTGACAGAATTCCGTCTTGACAATGGTTTGAAGTTCATTGTCTTGGAAAGGCATCAAGCGCCCGTAGTTTCTTTTCTGACTTATGCTAATGTCGGCGGTGTGGATGAGCCAAATGGGAAAACAGGTGTGGCACACTTTTTAGAGCATTTGGCTTTTAAAGGCACGACAAAAATAGGTACATCTAATTACCAGGCAGAAAAACCACTACTTGATGCCTTGGATCAATTGGCAAAGCAAATAACAGCAGCCAAAGCGGCTAATAACAAAGATGAAGTTGCTAAGTTAGAAGCTCAGTTCAAGCAAATAGAAGCACAAGCTGCTAAACTTGCTAAGCAAAACGAATTAGGACGAATTGTGGAACAGGCGGGAGGCGTCGGTTTAAATGCCAATACCTCCACGGAAGCGACTCGTTATTTTTACAGCTTTCCTTCCAATAAGTTAGAACTGTGGATGTCGTTGGAATCAGAAAGATTTCTAGATCCCGTATTCCGCGAGTTTTATAAGGAAAAAGATGTCATTTTAGAAGAACGACGTATGCGCGTGGAAAACTCACCTATTGGAGTGATGTTGGAAAAGTTTATCGATACGTCTTTCAAAGTCCATCCATACAAGCGTCCAGTGATTGGCTATGACCAGGATATCCGCAATCTGACACGGGAAGATGTGCAGAAGTTTTTTGAGACGCACTATGCACCCAGTAATTTAACAATTGCTGTGGTTGGTGATGTTAACCCCACTGAAGTCAAGAGACTGGCACAAGTTTACTTTGGGCGTTACAAGGCAAAAGAAAAAGCTGTTGCTCAAATCCCCGCAGAACCAAAACAGACACAAACGCGGGAAGTGACTGTGGAGTTTCCTTCTCAACCTTGGTATCTCGAAGGTTACCATCGTCCGGCAATAACTCATCCAGATCAAGCAGTTTATGAAATTATTGGTATGTTGCTGAGTGACGGGCGTACGTCGCGGCTATATAAGTCTTTAGTGGAACAGCAGCGGTTGGCGCTGGCGGCACAAGGTTTCAGCGGGTTCCCAGGAGATAAGTATCCGAATTTGATGTTGTTTTATACTCTCACGGCTCCAGGTCACACGGTTGATGAAGTGGCGGTGGCTTTGCGTAAGGAAATTGAGAGGTTGAAAACTGAGCCAGTGTCTGCTACTGAGTTGGAACGAGTGAAAACGCAAGCTCGAGCCGGTTTGTTGCGAATACTCGATTCCAATATGGGAATGGCGCAGCAGTTATTGGAGTATGAGGTGAAAACTGGCTCTTGGCGGAATTTGTTCAAGCAGTTGGATGAAATTGTTGCGGTGACGCCTGCTGATATTCAACGAGTGGCGACGGCAACGTTTACGACGGAGAATCGTACAGTTGGTAAGCTGTTGCCAAAGCAGAAGTCGTAAGCAATTCAAAATTCGCATTCAGAAGAAATTGAACAAGTCAATGACGGGAAGCGGCTTCTCGTACACTAGGGCGTGAAGGAACAGAGATATGAAGAGGTTTAGGAGTAAAAGGTATAAGGTTAAAGTGAGAAGGTTTTTTTACTCATTGCTGGTTTGTCTGGGCTTGGTTGGATTGTTGAGCTTTGGAGTGCTTAACACATCTTGGGCGGCAACGGCGGCAAAACATTACACCGAGTTACAGCTGCCGCCGCTACCTCAGGTGAAGTTACCGAAGTATGAGCGGTATGTGTTGAACAACGGCATGGTTGTGTATTTGATGGAGGATCACGAGTTGCCGTTGGTAGGTGGTTCGGCAATGGTACGTACGGGTGAGCGCTTTGAACCTAATGATAAAGTTGGTTTGGCTGAACTGACGGGTATTGTTATGCGTTCTGGAGGAACTCAGAAGCATACGCCGGATCAGCTCAATGAGATTTTGGAGCAAAGGGCGGCTTCGGTAGAAGCTGGTATTGGCGAAACTGCTGGTAATACTAGTTTTGAGGCACTCACTGAAGATTTGGAAACGGTGTTTGGCTTGTTTGCTGAGGTGCTGCGGGAACCAGTGTTTGCTCCAGAAAAGCTGGATTTGGCGAAAACCCAGTTGCGGGGTGCGATCGCCCGTCGCAATGACGATCCAGATGGTATTGCCAATCGGGAATTTGAGAAATTAATTTATGGCAAAGATAGCCCCTATGCCCGCACGGAAGAGTATGCAACGCTGAACAATATTTCCCGTGAAGATTTGGTGAAGTTTAAAGAGCAATATTTTTATCCCAATAATGTGATATTGGGAATTGTCGGGGATTTTGACGCCAAGAAAATGCGATCGCTTATTCAGGCGAAATTAGGTGACTGGAAACCGAATCCCAAATTAGCTAAACCTCAGTTACCCAAGGTGTCGCAAGATAAAATTGGCGGTGTCTTTGTTGTCAATCAGCCACAACTGACTCAAAGTAGTGTTCTGATTGGGCATTTGGGGGGACAGTTCAATAGCCCTGATTATCCAGCGCTAGATGTGTTGAATGGGGTGTTAAATGGATTCGGCGGACGCTTGTTTAATGAAGTGCGATCGCGTCAAGGTTTAGCTTACTCGGTGTATGGTTCCTGGAGTCCCCGCCATGACTACCCTGGAATGTTCGTTGCTGGCGGACAAACGCGCTCTGATGCTACAGTGCAGTTTGTCAAAGCTCTACAGACAGAAATCAAGCGCATCCAAGCCCAACCCGTAACAGCGCAGGAGTTAGCTTTTGCTAAGGAGTCTACTCTCAATTCGTTTGTTTTCAATTTTGAAGATCCCGGGCAAACGTTGTCTCGCTTAATGCGATACGAATATTACGGCTATCCATCTGATTTCCTGTTTCGCTATCAGCGTGCTGTGCAAGCAACCACAGCGGCTGATGTGCAGCGGGTAGCGCGCAAATACCTCAAGCCAGAAAATTTGGTGACTTTGGTAGTCGGGAATCAAGCCGCTATTAACCCCCCACTGACGCAGTTGGCAACACAAGTGACGGTGTTAGATGTGACGATTCCTGGTTCACCAACCCAGGCGAAGAATTAATATGCATTCCCTGGCTCAACGCCAGGGAATGCTAACCGTGAAAATTAGTACAAACGTTCAGAAATTTGTAGGTAACGCAGTCTTGACTCATTGCCATGCGTTTTTATGCTGACTCTGGTCAAGATTTTAAGACTAAAACCGAACTAAGCTGCTGAATCGTCGCTTAAATAGAGCAGACAAGGGCAAGATGAGCATTTAAGCCAAATTTAATAAATCTCATATTATACCGTATTTGTATTAAGTATAGCTAGTAAAACTGCGTAAATTTGCCATTTCATCATTAAAGTGCCGTATAAGTTTAAATTTTGACCATAGCTTACACATAATCCGCAAAGAAGATTCCAAAAGACCTTTAGTATTAATACTTAAGTAATAATTTACCTACTAGACATTTACCGCAAGATTACTGATGCGGTAAATGCAGAGCTTTGTTTGCCAAAACTGTTAAAAGCATCCTCTGTGAGTGAAGAATAAATTTTCTTTCACCAGCGCAAAATTAGCTCGGGAGCTTTCTGCGTTGCCTCATGCCTGCTTGTATCTTTACTCATCTAAGTAGTTAGGTGAGTCAATGACCTGAAAACCTCACAAGTATAAAAAGAGGATTGTTATGAAGCAATATCAAGCATTTACCAAGGGCTTCTTACTACTGCTGACTCCGTGCATAGCTAGCTCTATGTTAGCAGCGTCACCCAGTCAGGCTGCTACCTTGGCACGTTCTGAAGGAGTACTAGAGTTTACAAGATTTAGTCAAAGCCCTTCCGGAACTGGAACTGCTACTAACACTAACACTGTTACTAATGCCAATGATGGTGTGGTGAATGCTTTTGCTAACGCAGAAGCAACTTTTATAGTTGCTCCACCAACAGCATCTAATTTATCTTTGAGCCAAGCCTTTGGTGAAGGGAGAAATTATTTAGGACTAGCAGAAAGTGAGGTTACAGTTATCGGGAATTTTGATGTAGATGCGAATACACCTTTTTCTTTTGACTTTAAAAGTAATTTAAACCTGGAAACATCAATAGATAATCCACAAGCAGAAAATGCAAGAGCCGCTGGAGATATATCTTTACAGTTACTCGATACCGCTAGTAACAGTACCATAGACTTTTTCAGCCTCGCGGGAAATTTAACCACCCCAGGTGATGATGACTTTATCGCATATCAAAAAAGTGACAATATTGCCTTAAGTTATCCAGTCACCACGCATAATATTGGAGGAAATCAGGAATTTGCTACAGCTTCTGTTCAGGGTTCTCTGCAACGTTATTTTGATAGCAAAACAAGCTTAACTTTAATAGAAGTTAAGAGGAATCAGGCTAGAGTTACAGCGCCTGAACCTTCAACTTGCCTAGCTCTACTTTTCTGTTGTGGAGTGATTGGTGTTGCATCGAAAGGTAGACGCAAAGAAAAAACCTCAGCTTGTTCTTTGTAAGGAAAGATAACCGCTGAGGTTTGAGGACAGGAGCATCCCTAAAAGTGCAAACAAAGGGACGCACCCTAAAGACCACTGAATAAGTAATTGTTAACAGTGACCAGATGCAATAAAATATTGCATCTGGTCATTTAATTTTTGCCCATCTATTTGGTATAAGAAGTAGAGCTAGATGTTGAGAAACTGCTACAGCTATTATTACCAGATGAAACGTCTACAGAAACACTTTGATTAATGTGGCTTTGATTATCGACAGATGCTGTGGCTACGCTTTTTGCCTCGGCAATTATCTTGCCATCTGCTGAGACAATGCGTTTGATTACAACTTGATAGCGAGCCATGATTTTACAACCTATTGCATTACAAACAAGTTACGAAAGTTTTAAAAACTCCTAGGTACTAGAACCTTGAACAAGATTGCCACTCATTGCAAAAGATGTGGTATATTTAACACCATTCTCAAGAATACCAAATGCTGCCCCTGCTTTAAATTTGCCAAGTTTATCTGAGACTACATATCCATAGTTACCAGTTTTTTCGTCACCGAAGTATTCTGTAGTGTAGTCCGCATCAGGATTTTTAATCGTAGTTAACAGGTTGGTTTTAGGAAAGTAGGAAGTAAGTTCTAATCCGCCTTCCACTTGACTATTACTATAAACTTCTGTGTCACAAAAACTGAGGTCGGAAATTTTTAATCTGCTCATAAAACACCCTGATTTTTTTTAATACATTTATGAAACACCCTTTTGAAATAGATATATCGCCGAAAGCTGATTAAAAGCTTTCAGCGATTTTTATGTAAGATGCAGATGAATGAAACAAAGAGTTAGAGGAGACAGCTATAATCGCTGTCTAACTGAAAGTCATTTTTAGTTCCTTACAAACGCTGAAGTCGCACTAGCCGGAAGATCTGTAGGCAACAGTGTAAGCGTCGCTTAAACCTTCTGCATCGCTATCGAGACCGTATGCCTTAGCGGCGAGTTGCAACTGCACGCTGCATTTCTCATTTTTAGCCAAGAAGCGGATGAGAGTAACGGCTCGATTGTCTAGTGCATTGTTGCAGAGAACTGGTACTAATTAAATTTTTAAGAGTGTTGGCAGCTAGCTGGTTTTAAGACAGCCAAAAGCTGTGTAGCTTCTGGCTGTTGTTAATCGCTAGTGACTAGTTGCTAGCAGCAATAGAGGTGCTACTAGAAGAATCTGGAGTGGTGAAAGCGAAGGTTTGGGTTAGGCTGTCCTTACCTTTAGCGTCAGCTTCCGCTGTAGCTAAATTGCCTTTAACATATACGTCTGAATAGACGTCTTTTTTGATCTTGATGTACTCGTTAGCATAAACCCAGCTGCTTTCGTTACCTAAATTAATACCGCCAACAACATCTGCACCTTCAACAGCTTCCAAAAGATTCAAGTCTGAGATAATCATAGGTTTCTCCTGGGATTTGAATTAGTTTTTGTTACTACTTTGAAATTGGGAATTACTGGTGTAAGCTTTTTGTTTTTGCTTACATTTACTAATATACATCATTAAATTGAAAAAACAATAGTTTTTTGAAAAAAAAAGATATTAGTTTCTAATGTAATAAAGTCGATTTTAAGGTTTTTATATTTGAATGATTATATATTATTTTTGGTAGCAATAAGGCATGAAAAAAACCTCAATATTTTTATATTGAGTTAATGATTTTTAAATAAAATTTTGATTTTTATTAATTGGTTTTCAGTTATTACACCTCATTTTTTTATTACCTCATAATACAAAATCAAGCCTGTTTACGAAAGTTTTCATTGACTTGAAAACTGCTGTCTGAGTCTGTAGATGTAATAATTTCCATGATTTCTATTTGCTGTTTTAACCAAGTAGAAAACATATCTTTGATAATGTTTTGGCGTACCTCTTCATCTAATTTGGGTTGAATGATTTCCTCTAACCAAATTAAATGAACTCCCTTTGGAGTGATAATTGGCTTAAGAATTTCTGGCGGAGTCGCAGCAAATATAGCAGCAGCAATCTCCGGTCGAAAATCTGTGCGCCGTTTCATTCCTTGATAACCGCTAGCACGACGAAGTTCTGGATTTTGAATGTAAGAGCGGGCGATTTCTTGAAAAGTGATTTCCCCTTCTTGCAAGGCATAAAATAGTTCCAATGCTAAGTCTCTATCATCGAATATGACTTCGTAGGTAACTGCTGCAACATAATTGAGTTGGTGTTCATAAAAGAACCGTTCGACCTTATCGGCGAATAGGTGATTAGCTAACTTTTTAGAAAGTATGTTGTTATTGGCTAATTCCTCAAAGTCATCTAAAGACAGATGATGTTTTTTCAGCCATGCCCAAGTGTCTTTGGCTTGTACTAGTTTCTTCTCTAACCGCAGCCTATCTCCTTCCTGCTGTAGTTCTTCTTCTGAAACTTTAATTCCTGCTTCTTGGGCAGCGTCAGCGATAATCTTTTGAGTCGCTATAGCTTCCACCACACCAGGAATTTGACAAGAAAGTTTGATGTTGCGAATTATGTCTTCGCAGGAAATGTTCAAACGTTTTAACATGACACAATTCCTCTCGCTAATGGCTAAAGGTCTAAACCGCCTTTTTGCAATTTCTTAAAGGGGTCTAGGATAAAGTCGATGACGCGCCGTTCGCGGACAATTACCTCAGCAGTAGCTGTCTGTCCAGGAGTTAATGCGATACGTTTGTTGCCGTTCTGGATATACTGCTTCGTCAAGGCGATTTCTAACTCAAAGTTTTCCATGTTGCCTTGAGGTGTTTGACTCACTTTTGAGTCTGGAGAAATCCAAGCCACTTTCCCTGGCACAATGCCATACTCCTGGAAAGGATAGGCATCAAACTTGACTTTGACTGGCATTCCCACTTTCAAAAAACCACTTTGCTGGTTAGGCATAGTAGCCTTGAGTACTAAGCCAGCATTTTTAGGTGCAATTTGGGCAACTCTTTGACCAGGTTGTACAACTGCTCCTGGCTTGGTGATGGGTAACTCAAAAATCACACCGTTAATAGGCGATCGCACGACTCTTTGCTGTAACTGAATCTTGAGGGATGTGGCTTGGCTGTTGGTCTGAGCCATTTCCGATCGCAGGGAGTTGATTTGTGTTTGCAGTTCTTTAAGTTGTTCCTCAGCTTTGAGTTGTGCGAGTTGACCTGTGTGAATCAGGCTTTGATAACTGCGTTGTTCTTCTTGTAAGCGCAGTTCGGCTTGCTGGATCTCAGATTTCGCCTGATGAATAGTCTTCTCATATGTGCTTTGTTGCTCTTTGAGGCTTTCCTGAGCCTGTGAAATATCAGAGCGAGCTTGCACAAGGCGTTCGTATTCTTCTTTTGCCGCCTGTTGGACATCCTTGAAGCGGTCTTGTGACATCACACCGTCTTCATAGGCTTTTTGATAGCGTGGGACTTTTTCTTGAGAGGCTTGGAAACGGACTTCTGCTAAGTTATAAGCTGCCTTGCTTGACTCCAAAGCTTGCTGCGTTTGGTTAACTTTAGCCAGTTTTTCCTCTTTTTGTAAGTTATAAACAGCTTTGAGAGCATTCAGATTCTGTCGTGCCTGCTCGACTTGAGACTGTTTTGCCAATTGTTGAGCCTGGTTTTGTTGCTGTTGAGTACTCACACCAAGCGTCAATTGATTTTTAAGTACCTCTAAGGACTCGCGCCGGTTCTGTAGCCCGTCGAGCTTTGTCACAACTTGCTGGAGTTCAGTTCTTAAGACATCTGAGTCTAGTTCGAGCAAAAGCTGACCTGCTCTTACGGTTTCGCCTTCTTTGACCCTAACAACAGTGACGCCCCCGCCCACTGGACTATCTAATTTATGGGTGGCACCTTTCGGTTCAATACGCCCTCTAGCGCTCCCTGTCTCATCCACCTTCGAGAGCATCGTCCAAGGTAAAACAATTCCTGCAAAGGCCACCAACACGTACAGCAAAGAGCGCGTCCAGGCTTTCGGTAAAGCATCTAGCAGTTCTTCGGTACCAAAAAACCAATCTTGTGCCTCATCTGCTGCTGTCTGATTCTCTAATGTAGATTCCGCGACTTCCTGCGGAGGTATATAACCTGTCTCCTCATCTGGCTCTGCTTTGGCAAGCGCAGATGATGGATTGCGAGATGGGTATGGCATAGTTTTCTTTTAAAGTTCGGTAGATTACGAGATCGGGAGGTAGGGATGTAGGTGAATGATTTTCCCCTTAGTCTCCAAGCCCAACGCTTTTCGCCTCAAGTGGTAGTAACCACAGGCGAAAAGCTTTTTTGTGGGAACCCCTAGTCCCTTTACACCCTGATGACTGATGACTCAACCTGCATGAGCAAGTTGTTGTTGGTTGAGGTAGTAGTAATGTCCTTTTTTGGCAATTAATTCGTCGTGTGTTCCGCTTTCTATCAAGACGCCTCGGTCTAACACCAAAATCAAGTCGGCATTCCGCACCGTGGAAAGGCGATGGGCAATAATCAGACTGGTGCGCCCTTTGAGAATAGTTTTTAGATTGTTTTGAATAATGCGTTCAGATTCCGCATCCAGGTTGCTGGTAGCTTCATCAAATATTAAAAATCGGGGATTCCCTAGTAATGCGCGGGCGATCGCTAAACGTTGGCGTTGTCCGCCAGAGAGCATTCCACCACCTTCACCAATTTCGGTTTCGTAACCCATTGGCAGTTGCTGAATAAATTCATCTGCCCCAGCCATACGTGCTGCCTCGATAATCTGTTCTAGTGAGGCTTCCGGATGAGCGATACTGATGTTTTCTCGAATCGTACCGCCAAACAAGAAAGTGTCTTGGTCTACCACACCAACTTGTTGTCGGAGTGATTTTAGGGACACACCCGTCACATCATGACCATCGATTAAGATTTTGCCCTCTGTCGGGGGATATAAACCCAAAATTAACTTTGACAAAGTCGTCTTTCCAGAACCGCTGCGCCCGACCACTGCGACTGTTTGTTCAGGTTGGATTTCAAAGCTGAGATTTTCCAGGACGTTATTCTCGCTTTCTGGGTGATAGCGGAAAGTGAGATTCTCAAAGCGAATTCTCCCTTGAAGGCGACGCAGAGGCTTGCGGGGTTTATTTTGCAAGTCTTCTTCTGGTTCTGCGTCTAGGACATCGTTAATCCGTTCGACAGAAATGACGATTTCTTGGAATTGATTCCAGACCACCGAGAGTCGCTTGAAGGGGCTGAGGACATTGCCCAATAACATATTAAAAGCTATAAGTTGCCCGATGGTCAGTTCGTTGTGAATGACCAACCATGACCCATACCAGAGCAATAGCGTATGCATCACGGTGTCAATGACAGCACCGGTAATTTGCAAGTTATTGCCAATCACCTGGGCGGTAAAGGTTTTTTTCACCAAAGTATTGAGCAGTTCTTCCCAACGCCACCGTACTGTGTGTTCAATCGCCATAGAACGGATTGAGCGAATACCTGTCAGGGATTGAATGAGATAGCTGTTTTCTTCAGCTCCGGCATTGAAAATCTCTCTGGACATCCGGCGCAAGATGTTTGTGGAAGCGAGTGTCAGGATAAAAAATGGTGGCACAATCATCAAGCCCAGTAATGCCATGCGCCAGTTGTACCAGAACATCAATCCTACATAAACCACCACTGTCAGCAAATCGAGAATGACTGACAGTGTCTCACCAGTCAGGAAGCGCTGTACTTTCTGGTTTTCTTGGATACGAGAGACAATATCCCCGACGTAGCGGGACTCGAAGAAGGATAACGGTAAGCGCAAGGTATGTTTGATAAAACCCACTAGCAGTGCAACACTGACACGGTTAGCAGTGTGAGCCAAAAGATATTGCCGCACCCCATTGACAGCAATGCTGAACAAGCCAAAAATGAGCAACCCCAAAGCGACGGCGTTTAATGTAGAAGTGCTGCCTTGCACTATCACTTTGTCTAACAGTAACTGGGTAAACAGCGGCGTCACCAGCCCAAACACCTGAATCAGCACTGAAGCCAAAAACACTTCCAGCAGTACCCAAAAGTGCGGTTTGATTAACTCAAAAAACCTCCAGATGCCTGTAGTCTCTTCCTCAGCTTCTTTAAGTAGGGCTGTGGGTTGCAGCAATAAGGCGTATCCAGTCCAACCTGCTTGAAATTCCTTTGGGGTCAGGGTGCGTTGACCGATCGCAGGGTCGCCTACAATTACCCGTTTTTTGGTGATTTCATAGACGACTATGTAGTGTTTGCCTTCCCAGTGAGCGATCGCTGGTAAGGGTTGCTCTGCCAATTTGTCAAAGCTGGCTTTGACTGGACGGGAGGCAAAGCCAACGCTTTCGGCGGTGGCGGCTAAAGCACGCAGTGATGCGCCAGAACGGTTGACGTTAGTTAACTCCCGCAGTCGATTGACACTTAAACGCTTGCCCCAGTAGCGTGCAATCATAACTAGGCAGGCAGCACCACAGTCAGCAGCGCTTTGTTGTGCAAAGTATGGATAGCTTCTGCTGATCCGTCCCCACACTTGCCCTACTTTGGCCTTCGGGCTGGGAAAGTAGGGACGTGATTTTGTTGGCTTTTGTTTTGACGCCGACTCGCGTTGGGGAAAGGGTATGACGTTTCCAGAAGTGGCTATTCGTTCTGGTTTTGACCTGACTGAACGTGGCTTTTGGTCTTCCATGACCAAAGGGCGCTGTTGAGGTACAACTAATTGAGCTAGCTGGTGCCAGTGTCCCAAGACTGTTTGCCAATGCGAATCTCGGAGAATATAAACGCTGGTTGGCTTTGTTGCCTGCCAAACACCCTGTTTTAGATCTGCATAGATCTTGCCTGGTGTGAGACACTGACCATCTGTATGCCGCAGTTCCCCTTTGTGCAGCAGCCATAGTTTGCCATCTGATGGTGCAGATATTTCCTCATTGATGTCTAAGGTATGCTGCGAGAAATAAGATAAGGCTTTGAGCATCCCTGGTACATCCGATGGCTGGCACTCTAGTTGCGAGTTTTGCCGATATATCATCAGCAAATCCCACAGTTGCGCGCGTTTCCACAGGTAATCGCGGATACTAGGATATTTCTCCATCAATCCTTGCAGTATCTCTTGTTTGAGATAGCAAAGCTTGAGGTTTGTCGAAGCTTTAGCGACGTATGGCACAAAGCCTTGTTCTGGAAATAAAGTCGCTTCCCCAAACAATGACTCTGGACCGAGAGTTGTAATTAAGTTCTCCGCACTATCCAATAGTCTGACTTTGCCAGAAATAATGAGATATATTCCGGGACTATCACCTGAAAGCCAGAACTGCTTTGTGGGTGCAGGCTCCACGATTTCTGTCTCCGTGAGGCACTCTGCCAGTTCCTCTTGTGAAATTGTCTCACCCAAAGCTGTGGTGAGTTGCTGATATAGCTGCTGTTGCACTATCACCAATGACATTACTTTTCCTCCACCCTGAGAATGAGTCTTTGGTCTGAACTCGATTTGATGACCAATGCAAACTAGTCTTCGGTTGGATTACCTGTTGCCAAGCGTAATGTCTGCTTCTGTAAAAGGTGCCATCACTGGCTGCTCATTTTGTGACGGCTTTCCAAAAGCTTGTTGTTGACTTATTTGGTGTGACATAATTGTTACCAGTTGTCGTCATAAAAACGTGGGCGAATGCGTCCGTCGCAGCTGTTGAGAAAATCCCAAGGGTAAAGGATTGACAGCTGCGAAGTTAATAATTGATGTGCAACTAACTCTGGGAGTATCCCCCCTAGTCTTTTGCGAGTATAGGGGGGCGATTCCTGGGTTGTCGCAGACCCGATAACTTTTCCCCTAGTCTTTTGCGAGTATAGGGGGAATTATTGGGTCGCTGGAGATTTTGATTACCTAATGGGTAATCAAGAAGTTGCAGTTAAATCATGGTTTGAAATTGATTTTATAAATTAACTAAAACTTGTGTTCGCAGTTTTGCTACTAAAAATTTATAGTACTTAATTACCACGCGGTAGTAAGCATCCCTACAAAAATTTGCAAATAGCATGGCTTTTGTGTTCATCATAAACAACAGTGCTTGGCAAAGCCATTACAAACAGTAAACTTGTCACTGTTTAATCAAACGATTCAAAGCGTTTGTCTTTTGTCTATAGCACTAGTAATATTTTATACTAGTTATTCAATTTTGAGGAAAATTCCAAAAATCACAGGAATTTTTTGGCTACCTAGTAATATCGCTTAATAGTTTTAATGAACTTTGCCAAACAAATTACTTACTTAACCTCAAAATCCTTAATTGGGTTGAGTTAGCTTGCAGAAACATTTGAAACCTGTTTCAACACTCTAAGACACATAGCTGAGAACATTAAGCATAAATGCAATGTTTACTTGTTGCATTAGCCTAACATCAGCTTTTTCATACCTATGCAGGAGACGGCTGTAGCTGTAAATAACTTAGAAGTTAATTTCAAAGATACAGCACTACATTCTGAAGGTATTCACTTAATTATTCAGTATCTTCTATCAATCCTTATACATTCTGTCAATTTTTTCCTTAATTCCGAGAATTCTTCATAGAAAATTCATATTTCCTTGATTTTACGTTTATATTAAATTTTGTGTAAAAATCGTGAATTAAATCGTCTTACGAATAGTCCTCTATCAAACTACTAAGATTTTACAATTTTTCAAACAAAATCTGGAACTATCGAACTACTAAACTAATAAGTGTGCAAAGAGATTGTCTATAGTACTAGTAGTTGCTAATTATATTTAAAACTATTTTTTAAACATCTACCCATAGTTGCAAATTGTATATATCTGACTATAGTAGTATCCTCAATTTCTGCATCTATCCAAATAAATATGTTAAATAGGGTATGAAATAAGTTGGAAACAGCAAAGCCAAAGCCGTACAAACGCACTTAGAAGCTTAAGTAAGTCGGCAAGAAAAAACCAAACTATGTAAAGAAAAGTAAAATCTCTGTATTTGGCTCGTAGTAGCGCTATGGCTGACGCCACGCTGCGCGAACAGCGCTAAAGCGCTACTACAAACCAGTGATGATTATTTGCGCCGACTTACTTATATGATTGATTAGATAACAAAATTATATATTTTTGGTTGAAATTAAACTAACAATGTGGAATTACGAGCATTTATTTAAAAGAATAGAAGAATTGGTTATGCACCATTCTCCAAGTGGTGTAGAAGCAGAAATCAACCAATTTTTAATGCAGCAATTTGCGGCGTTGGGAGTCGAAGTTTGGTGCGATCGCGCCGACAATATCATTGCTAAAATTCCAGGGTTAGATCCAACAAGACAAATTGCTATCACCGCCCATAAAGATGAAATAGGTGCAATTGTAAAAACAGTAGGCGACAACGGTCGAGTCGAAGTTCGCAAGCTAGGTGGCGCATTTCCGTGGGTTTATGGCGAAGGAGTCGTGGATTTACTGGGAGACAACGCAACTGTCAGTGGCATTCTGAGTTTTGGTTCCCGCCACGTCTCCCACGAATCACCACAAAAAGTTCAGCAGGAAGACACTCCTGTAAAATGGGAAAATGCCTGGATTGAGACAAAATGTACGACTTCTGAATTAGAAGCAGCTGGCATTCGACCAGGAACTCGAATGGTGATTGGCAAGCATCGTAAGCACCCCATCAGGTTAAACGACTATATTGCCAGTTATACCTTGGATAACAAAGCTTCAGTTGCTATCCTACTGGCACTAGCCGAAAAGGTAAAACAGCCAGCAGTCGATGTCTACCTGGTAGCGTCAGCAAAAGAAGAAGTGGGAGCAATTGGAGCACTTTTCTTTACTCAAAACCAGCGCTTAGATGCCTTGATTGCTTTGGAAATTTGTCCTCTCTCATCAGAATACCCAATTGAGGACGGGAAAAGCCCTGTGATACTTTTTCAAGATGGGTATGGGATTTATGATGAAACTCTAAATGGGCAACTGCGCCAGTCCGCTAAGCAACTGGATATGTCAGTACAGCTAGCAACACTCAGTGGTTTTGGTAGTGATGCTTCAATTGCTATGAAGTTTGGTCATGTTGCTCGTGGTGCTTGTTTGGCGTTTCCTACACAGAACACTCATGGTTACGAAATTGCTCACTTGGGAGCAATTGCAAATTGTATTGATTTGTTACAAGTTTTCTGTGAAACTGCATTTGAGTGATAAGTCATCACCCAAAACTACTTCTGTGTTCTGAGTTCTGAGTTCTTTCTTGGTAACAATGTATTAACGTTGTCAGGTTAATACCCCTAATTCTTTACAATGATCCCAGGTAGGTTAATAAAAGGTGACACCAAGCCAATGCCTAAGACCGTTGCCGATATCATGAGCCGTGATCCGATTGTCGTCCAACCGGAAAGTCCTTTACAGGAAGCGATTAAAATCCTGGCAGAACGACGGATAAGTGGGTTGCCTGTTGTAGATGAGACTAGCAAATTAGTAGGTATTATTTCGGAAACGGACTTGATGTGGCAAGAAACTGGTGTGACTCCTCCGGCTTACATCATGTTTCTTGATAGCGTCATTTATTTGCAAAATCCCGGAAATTATGAACGCGATCTGCATAAGGCACTTGGACAAACTGTTGGTGAAGTCATGAGCAAAAACCCTATTACCATCACTCCTGACAAAACTGCCACAGAAGCTGCTAGACTGATGCACGATCGCAATGTCCACCGCTTGCCAGTCCTTGACAGCGAGGGTCAAGTTATTGGTATTCTCACGCGTGGTGACATTATTCGGGCAATGGCAGCCAATCAAGATGAATGATGAGTCATGAGTTATAAGTCATAAGCCATTAGTCGAGTATGTAACTAGTGAGTGTGAATGGTTGACTTTTTTTTTAAAACATCTTTGAAAACTGGGATAATCAAATGAGTATTACTCCTGAATCTGTCAAGCAACTGCTGAATTCCGAAGATTTAGGCGATCGCTTGCGAGCAGTGAATCAAATTCGTCAACTAGAACCCGCTACAGGTTTTGAGCTGATTCAAAATGCTGTTAACGATAGCAGTTCCCGTGTGCGGTACTCAGCAGTCAGTCAGTTGGATACTCTAGGCGGACAAAATTTAGATTTATCTTTGAATATATTGCGCGATCGCTTGCTCAATGATCCTGAAGCCGATGTGCAAGCGGCAGCAGCAGATTGTTTAGGCGCTTTGAAGCTACATGATGCTTTTGAAGATTTACAAAAAACTTACCAAACCACCAACGAGTGGATTGTACAATTCAGCATCATCGCTACGCTTGGAGAGTTGGGTGATCCAAGAGCCTTTGAGTTGCTCAAAGAGGCACTTTCTTCAGACAATGATTTAGTCAAAACTGCAGCCATAAGTTCGCTTGGCGAGTTGGGAAATACGCAGGCTATTCCCTTGTTAGCTCCCTATGCAACAGATCCAGATTGGCAAGTTCGTTATAGACTGGCGCAAGCCTTAAATCGTTTAGGCGGTACAGAAGCCAAATCGATATTAGAAACTTTGGCGAATGATCAAGCAGAGGCTGTTGCAACTGAAGCGACAAAATATGTAAAAGCGACTGGGGATTAGCCCTTCGACTTGCGAGAGGGCTAACACCGAGCGAAGTCGAGGTGTTAGGGATTGGGGATTGGGTAATAAAGCGGAAAAATTATGTCTAGGGCAATAAAGACCTAGACATATTTTGGAGCATTTCCAATCTTGAGTCATATCATGCCCGGCTAATTAGTTATGATTTCCGCGTTAACTGCACCCCACCCCTCAATCCCCTCCCCTTGTTAAGGGGAGGGGAGGTGAAGCGCAGCTTTACCGGGGTGGGGTTATTCGGGTAATGATAAGTATTTAACCGGACTTGATATCAGTCTTCAGCCACTGCTATGGGAAACGGCATTCAGTCGCCAGTACTCTCCGGAGGACCTTCCGATACAGGTATCTGGCGTGACAATTTACTGATTCAAAATTCATATTTCAAAAATAAGATTATTTGCGTGAATTTTGAATTCATAATTTTGAATTGTTGTATGGTGGGGAACTCCTTGTCGCAATCAGTTAAATCAGGCTCGAAAACGATAAAAACCGCCTTTGCAATTTTCGCTCTCATTCTAAGTGCCAAATACTTGTGGCCAAGTTGTAACTACGAAAACGACAACTGCTGCGATCGCCAATAACCCTTGAATCAAATTCCCAACCACTGTACCTACGACAATTCCAATACCAGCCTTAATAGCCAAGTTCAAATCGCGTCGGAAAAGATACTCACCAATAATAGCTCCCAGAAGCGGTCCTAGTAACATTCCTAATAATGGACCACC
Source organism: Scytonema sp. HK-05 (assembly GCF_963872035.1). NCBI lineage: Bacteria > Bacillati > Cyanobacteriota > Cyanophyceae > Nostocales > Scytonemataceae > Scytonema > Scytonema sp. HK-05. Next base: position 472 of record NZ_CAWMYC010000020.1, on the reverse strand, counting down.
AAATGGCAAGGTTGGCAATAATCCCAGAAAACCCACCACTAATCCAACAATTGCACCAATTTGCCCCCATTGACTTGCACCAGCCTTTCTTGCACCCAAGTAGCTGGCTAAAAAATCAATTCCTACACTCAGTAATAAAACAAGAATTGTCACAATAAGCGGTATTTTTATCGCGGCAAAAGAACCACTAATAAATCCCCAAGTGATTATTGCAATTAAAATTAAACTGGCTCCTGGAATGGCAGGAACTACAGCACCAATAATACCCACAACCATTAAGGCAAGAAGTAACCAGTAAATAATTTGCATAATTATTTGTGAGTTGTTATTTATTAGTGGTTAGTAGTTAATTGTTTATTTTACTACTAACCACTAACCACTAAATATTACTTATAGCGGTTTGCAACTGGATAAGGTACACAAAGAAATAATGAACCACAGATGGACACAGATGGACACAGATAAATAATTA
>NZ_CAWMYC010000019.1:7084-22460 GCF_963872035.1 Scytonema sp. HK-05 | reverse complement strand
CTCCTATCCCTAAGCGCCGTATAGACGGACGGGGTATCTCGGAGGTTTTGATGAAAATTGTTAGCTTGCCCTTGCCTTTTAGTTAAAATTAGGGTAGCGAAATTTTAACAGCCAGCGGAGCGTCAAACTGGAAGTCTAATAAGTAATTCTGTTCCATGTCCAGGTTCTGAACGACAAAGTAATTGACCGCGATGTTGCTCGACGATGATGGAGTGACAGATTGATAAGCCCAATCCAGTACCTTTGCCCACAGGCTTTGTGGTAAAAAAGGGGTCAAAGATACGGTTTTGAAGTTGGTAGGGGATACCAGTGCCATTGTCAGTTATACGAATCTCAACCCATTTTGAATTTTTGTCTTGGGATTCTTTGCTGTTATGAGTAAGTTTTGTACTAATTTTTATAGTTGGTTTAAAAGTGCCTTCATTTTGCTTTTCCTCTAAAGCAGCTATTGCATTAGACAAAAGATTCATAAAAACTTGATTGATTTGCCCTGAATAACAATTCACCAAGGGAATTTTTCCGTATTCTCGCTTGACCTCAATTGCTGCTTGATTTTTTTGGGCTTTCAGACGGTTTTGTAAAATTATCAAGGTGTTATCAAGTCCTTTGTGAATATCAGCAGGCTTTGCATAAGCTTGGTCGGAACCAGAAAAATAGCGCATTGACAGCACAATGTCTCGAATTCTCTCTGCGCCCTCTTTCATCGACGCCAGTACTTTTGGAAAATCCTCAACGACAAAATCGAGTTCATTGGCTTGTATTGCCTGTAAAATTTCTACATGAGGCTGAGGATAATGTTTAGTATATAGTTTTACAACATCCATCAAAGCTTGCATATACTGGGAAGCGTAATCAAGATTGCCGTATATAAAGCTAATGGGATTATTAATCTCGTGAGCTACCCCAGCCGCCATCTGTCCCAAACTAGACATCTTTTCGCTTTGCACAAGCTGCGCTTGAGTACGCTTGAGGTTATCAATAACCTGCTGGAGTTGCTCTTTTCCAGCTTGTAATTGGGTTTGTGAACGCCGCAGTTCAGCTTCAGTTTGCTGACGAATGTTGATTTCTGTTTTTAGCTGGTGATTCTGCTGACTGAGTTCGTGATTTTTCTGCTGAAGCTGAGTTTGCAGGGTGCGAATTGTCAGTTGATATTTGATTCTTGCTAAAATTTCTTCAACTTGAAACGGCTTGGTGACATAGTCTGCTCCCCCCACTTGAAAAGCTTTCGCCTTGTCTACCCCTCGAACCAACGCACTCAAAAAAATGATGGGTATATCGCGAGTTTTAGGATCGAGTTTCAACTGCTGACAAACCTGATAACCATCAATTTCCGGCATCATAATATCCAGCAGTATTAAATCTGGTGGTTGTGCTTGCACAGCTCTAAGGGCTACGTTTCCACTAATAGCTTGTCTAACCTGATACCCGTAAGACCGAACAAGTGTAGATAAAACTCGCAAGTTATTTGGCTCATCATCAACAATGAGAATATCGGCGTATGGGTCTGATTCTGGAGGGTTGCACATCATAACTTAGATGATTTTCCAGGGGGATGATCATCAACCCCCTGGTTTAGAAGTTAGTGTTTTTTTGCTAATTTAATGTATTATTAATTATATGAAAGCGCTCTCAAAATTTAGGCATACTTAATAAGAAAAACCGCTCAATCAAAATGATATATTACAACATTACGACAGGTAGGATGAAGTGTTTGTAGCGGGATTTGCACAAATTATTTTAAAGCTTTAGTAACTCTTTAATAAACATTATTGTTATAAAATTATCCTGTATAAATGCTTTTCAGTGGCACACTGAAAATTCGTTCCCAAGTGGAACCTGGGAACGAGAGAATAGCAAATCTGGTTTTTTACCCCTGAATTTTTTAACCCGCCTAGGTGGTGAGACTAGTACAGCACAGCAGGTTTCCCAACCGAGGCAACTAGGGCAATTAGTAGCGTGTCCGGAGGACATACCGAAGGGGCTTTGTTGGTGTAGCCTGTCAGGAAAGAGTGCAAAATCTATCTCAAGGCTACGTTATAACTAGGGTTACATCTTACCGTGCTGCAAGACTTGCTGAAGGTGATGACGGATTTCCTGCGCTTGCTCAATATCAGACTGCAGCAATTTTTGGAACAGTTCTACACAAGGCTGAGAACCAGCTTGCTGTGCATCATTGATGTAAGTCTCATAAGCTTTAATGGCTTCAGCTTTGTTGTGCAACACGGTGAGAAAGTCATACTCCAGGTTGCTAATGGGATTTTGAGTTTGAGCGTTTCCTGCGGTTTGAACCATAGATTTACCCTCCTTTAGGTTTCTTATTCACTTCTACTTGTCCTACAAGAGGTATTCATCTTCCTAAAAGAGTATGCGAGGATACGTAATCGGTAGATAAAGTATTAACCTAAAAGGTTAAATTCCCAGGTTCCACTTGAGAACGAGATAAGAAGCTGAAGACAACTCTACTATTCAAGCTATCTCCTCACAGCGATGTGAATGCTTGAATTCACGCTCAATTTCATGTTGTCTAATCTCACCGTGCTTAACAGGACAAAATTGAGTATTAGCGCTTATGCAATCCATGTGGGGTGTTTTGGCACACACTAGCAGTAACCCGCCCAATATAAACAATAAGCCACAAATTGATGCAACCTGAATCCAAGAAATTTCCAACGCTCCATGAACCACCACTTCTCGCAGTACAGATACAATTGTGACCTCTACTGCCACTCCTACAGAGATGCTGTGTTCTTGTAAGTAAACCATAAGCAGACGGAATAACTCGACCAAAATCAAGATAAATAATATCTTGGCAGTCACGAGTTTATAATCCAGTGACTGTGTAAGGGCTATAAATAGCCCGCCTAACTGGATAAGCATGACAGCAAATAGACCTAGGCACAGGATAATCACAATTAGGTCTTGGAAAGCTTCCATATTGCGAACAATCGAATGCCGATCCAGCCAGCGATCGCAGAACAAGAATTGGCTTTTGAGGCGCTTTTTCATGATTATTTTGATTCCAACCGGGAGAACTTTAAACCACACCAGCCAGTCTGTCTGACACTTTTATTGTGCCGCGATTATGCTTTATTTATTGTGCTGCAATTACGCTTTAACGAGACTGATAATTTAAGTTTTGCGCCTGTTGTAATAATTGTGCGGCATTGTTTGCCCATTGGAAATTACGCTGAGCGTTGTATAAATCTCTGGCATACTGCAAGACTTGTGCCGCCTCTGGATATTGCCTTAATTGTATAAAAGCCAACCCGGCTCCATAATAAGCATTGGCGTTATTTGTATTTGCTTCTGCCGATTTTCTAAAAGCTTCTAATGCCTCTTTTAACTTACCTTGGCTAAACAAAAGTGTCCCGAGATTGTAGTGAGCTTCTGAATATTTGGGATTGATTTTGACTGCCTTGCGAAAAGCATCTTTTGCTTTATCGTTTTTTCCTTGTTGTAAATAACATATGCCCATATGATAAGCAGGCTCTGGTGCATTTTTGCTCAGATCCATTGCTTTTTTAAAGGATGCGATCGCTCTGTCCCAATCTCGTTGTTGCTCGCGCAGCAACCCCAGGTTATAGTAAGCAACTCCCAGTTTGGGATCAAGTTCTATTGCTCGTTGCAAGTAATCGTTCGCTTGCTGCCAATTGCTTCCTTCCAACAGCGAACCGCCCAAATTCGCATAAGCCAGAGCAAATTGGGGATCAGCTTGCGTTGCTTTGTAAAATGCATCTGCCGCAGGTTGTAATTGTCCTATTTGTCGCAGTGCTAGTCCCAAATTGTAGTGTGCTGCCGCTAACTTGGGATCAAGTTCTGTGGCTTTGCGAAATAAGGCGATCGCATCTTGTACTCTCGCTACCTGAATTGCCTGCAACCCTTGAGTCAAGTAGTCTTGAGCGCTGCTATCAACGTATTGCGCTAGTCGGAGGAGGTGGGGAGCACGAGGAGATGGAGTGGCTGGGGAAGATGGGGACAGAAAGCTTTGTGCCACTAGTATTAAACCCACCAAAGCTGGGAGGCGATATTTATAAAGAGGAACTCGCATTGTTTTCTTGTGTTGGAATTTGAGTTACATTTACTTTACAAAGTTTGTGTGAGAGCGGAATATATTCACATAAGTTTAGTTTTATATAGTAAAGTTTGTGATTCTTAAATTTTACTGTGGTAAATATTACGAGAAAATACGATTTTTCATTACCTATATTAAAGGAGAGATAATCTCAAGTTAAAGACAGGATAATCTTTTCAATCATCAATGTTAAATCCTCAATAACTTAGGATAACGCGGCGAAACGTGGTAAGCCGCTAAGGAGGTTGTATGAACGAAAAAGTCAAATCGGGTTCGCGGAATGTGGCAATTGTCGGTCCATATTTAAGTGGCAAAACCACATTAATGGAAAGTTTGCTATTCGTTACAGGAGCGATTACTCGCAAAGGCAGCGTTAAGGATGGCAACACAGTAGGAGATAGTGCTGCGGAATCGCGCGATCGCCATATGAGTGTAGAAGTGAGTGCCGCTAGCACTGAGTATAATGACACTGGCTTCACATTTATTGATTGTCCTGGAAGTGTGGAATTTGCCCAAGAAACTTACAACGCCCTAATGGGAGTGGATGCGGCAATTGTAGTTTGCGAACCCATAACAGACCGAGTTCTCACCCTTGCTCCTTTATTTAAATTCCTTGACGACTGGGAAATTCCCCACCTCGTGTTCGTCAATAAAATGGATCGGGCTAATATCAATGTCCTAGACACACTGCACGCCCTGAAAGCCGTTTCCAGCCGTCCCTTGGTAGCGCATCAATATCCCATCATTCAAGCGGAACAGCTGATTGGCTTTATCGATTTGGTAAGCGAGCAAGCATACAAGTACCATGCAGGTGGTCCTGCTGACCCCATCCCCTTCCCTGAAGAACTCAAAGAAGAAGAACATATAGCACGGGCAGAAATGCTCGAAACTTTGGCAAACTTTGACGACCATTTATTAGAAGAACTTTTAGAAGACATCGAACCACCCCAAGAAGAAATCCTCACAGATTTGAAGCTGGAATTAGGGGCAGATTTGGTCGTACCCGTTTTCTTTGGAGTCGCTGAACAAGATTATGGCGTACGCCCCCTCTTGGAAGCTTTACTTAGGGAAGCCCCAGAACCAGAAATTATGGCAGAACGTCGCTTAAAGGCTAAAGGCGGCGATTCTCCTGTGGCGCAGGTACTAAAAACTTATTACACTCCCCAAGGTGGCAAACTCTCTCTTGTGCGAGTTTGGCGGGGTAAGTTAACAGACGGTATTGTTCTGAATGGCGTTCGCGCTGGTGGTCTTTACCGCCTCATGGGACAACAACAGCAGCAAATTAATGAAGCTTATCCTGGTGAAATCGTTGCTGTCAGTCGTTTAGAAAATATCAAAACTGGAGAGACTCTTTCTTGTGAGCAGTTGACGACAGCATTACCCAAAGCTGAGCAGCTAGAACCAGTTTATGCCCTAGCGATTACTCCCGAAAAGCGCAACGATGAAGTTAAGCTCAGCAGTGCTATTACTAAGCTGTTGGAAGAAGACTGCTCTCTTGCTTGGGAACAACACGGCGATACTCACGAAGTTATCCTTTGGGGTCAAGGCGAGATTCATCTGCAAGTCGCACTCGACCGCCTGCGCCGTAAATACAATCTGCCAATGACAACCCACTTACCACAAGTGCCTTACAAAGAAACTATTCGTAAGCCAGCGTCATCAATTCACGGGCGCTACAAACACCAAAGTGGCGGTCACGGGCAGTTTGGCGATGTTTATCTCGACATCAAACCATTACCACGTGGCGAAGGCTTTAACTTCAAAGAAACTATTGTCGGTGGTGTGGTTCCCAAGCAGTACATTCCAGGTGTGGAAATAGGCGTGCGGGAGTTTCTCTCACATGGTCCATTGGGTTTCCCTGTAGTGGATGTGGCGGTAACTCTAACAAATGGTTCTTATCACACTGTTGATAGTTCCGAACAAGCATTTAAGCAAGCAGCGCGTCTTGCTATGCAAACGGGAATACCCAAGTGTGAACCCACATTGCTAGAACCGATTATCCGTGTGCAAGTCTCGACTCCAAGCGAATTTACTGCCAAAGTGCTACAACTTGTGACTGGCAGGCGAGGGCAGATTTTGGGTTATGAAGGTATACACGACTGGCAAGGATGGGACAGTGTCAGCGCTTATCTGCCGCAAGCAGAAATGCAAAACTTTATCGTAGAATTGCGATCGCTCACTCTTGGCGTTGGTTCCTTCCATTGGGAATACGACCATCTTCAGGAAGTTCCTGATAGAATTGCTGATCGTATCCGCACCTCTGGTAATGGTAATGGTGGTAACGGCAACGGTAACAAGTAATTTTGGATTTTAGATTTGGGATAAATTTAAAATCGACTGAATTTTCCACAGTTCCTAATTGTGGTAATGATAAAGCCCAGGCGTAACACTTGGGCTTTGTTCTTGGTTATTAGTAAGTACCACCATGCACCTTATCAGTACTATCTCTGTTCAGAGTATCAACACCTGTGATTTTTTACAAATGATTTAGGATTGCTATAGAAAGTTTCCGCATAATAAACAGTTAGGCTGCTTCAGGTTACTGCTCTCGACATTACTTGGAGGCTCCTCCGGTGAAGTGATTGATCCCTAACTGCTCAGGTATCGTCACGATTTGACTCCCCGCCATGTCGTCTTCCGTGCCAAGCTGAGAAATGCGCTTATTACTGGAGAGGAATCATGCTGCCGCCAAGCCAGATAAAGTCCGATTTTAGGTATCTGCTCTTGTAAAGGTCTGTAAATGACTCCGCTTCTGTGGAAGTTTTGCAAGGAGGCAGGAACGAAAGCAATGCCCAGTCCTGCTGCAACTAAGCCGATGATCGTCTGCATCTGAACTGCCTCTTGAGCCACCTTGGGACGAAATCCAGCTTGTTGACAAATGTTAATAATCTGCTCGTAAAAGACGGGTCCCATTTTGGCAGGAAATAGGATAAATAATTCCGAAGCCAATGTGGAGAGTGACACTTGAGTCTGGGCAGACAACGGATGGGTTTCTGGCAACGCCAAGACCAATGATTCTGGCAAAAAGCACTCCACACTCAAACCTGGCTCGATGATGGCAGAACGAACAATGCCGACATCAACCTGTTTGTGATGCAGGGCTTGAATTTGCTGTTGCGTCGTCAGTTCATGCAATCGCAGTTCTACCGCCGGAAACTGTTCTCGAAATACCCTTACAATCTCTGGTAGTAACGTATACATTGCAGAGTCAACAAAGCCGATCGCCAACCGTCCAACCTCACCCCGCCCGATCTGTTGTGTCACAATGATAGCCTGTTCGAGTTGCGCTAACACTCCATAGGAGCGCTCTAAAAACACTTTGCCTGCTTCAGTCAGATGCACTTGCCGCTTCGTTCGTTCAAATAGCTTGACTCCTAGTTCATCTTCCAAATCACGAATCTGCTGACTGAGCGGGGGTTGGGAAATGCACAACCGCTGGGCTGCTCGGCTAAAATGCAGCTCCTCAGCCACGGCGATGAAGTAGTGCAGGTGCCGTAGTTCCATCACATTTATATCTCTAACCTATTAATCTTAGTCAAATATATATTGGACAGTCACATGACTGTCTCCTATCGTAAGAAATATGAGGCGCGTCTCATCGCTTTTGTATTGGAGAAAACAAATGACAAGAGACAAAAATCGTGTTGCTCCTAAAGTTTGGTTGATTACAGGATGTTCAACAGGGTTCGGACGTGCCCTAGCAGAAGCTGTGTTGAAGAAGGGCGACGAAGTGCTGGCTACTGCTCGCGAACCAGAGCAACTTCGCGCTTTGATTGAGCACTATCGGGAGACTGCAAAGGCTGTACGTCTGGATGTAACATTGTCCCAAGACATACAAGCAGCCGTTGATACAGCGATCGCTACATTTGGTCGAATTGATGTGCTAGTCAACAATGCTGGCTATGGACTCATTGGAGCACTCGAAGAAGTCAATGAGACCGATATTCGCCAACAGTTTGAAACAAACTTCTTTGGGGCACTCCGTCTAATGCGAGCTGTCTTGCCTTTGATGCGTCAGCAAGGCAGCGGTCACATTGTAAATATGTCATCCACAGCAGGATTAGTGGGATTTGGTGGAAGCAGCATCTACTGTGGCACTAAATTTGCTTTGGAAGGCACGTCTGAAGCCCTGGCTAAGGAGGTTGAATCTTTTGGAATTAAAGTGACTTTAATTGAACCTGGAGCATTTCGCACAGACTTCAACGGACGCTCTCTAAGAGCAGCCGAACAATCCATTGATGCCTATGCGACCGTGAGCGGTGCCTCGTTGCAGTGGTTCAAAGATATGGATGGTCAGCAACCTGGCAATCCAGCCGCATCGGCGCAAGCCATCATTCAAGCTGTAGAAAGTCCTCATCCACCGATGCGACTGGCATTAGGCACGGATGCCATGAGCCTGATTCAGGAAAAACTGGAATGGGTCAAAACGGATTTGGATGCTTGGCAGCAGGTGACTGTAAGTACGGATTATACAGATAGTAACAGTGAGGTAATAGTTGGGTAGCTAATACCAGTTCTCTTTGAAGGCGCACAGAATCGTAGGTTGGGGAGCCACTTGCACAGTCCGGGTTTCCCACGCCACTTGCCACAACGGGGGGAACCCCCGCAAGGCAGTGGCTCGACTTGAGGAGCCAGTGCGTTGCGGTGAGGCAGTCCGGTCTTGGTGGTTTCCCCAAAGAGGAACTGCCGAACCCGTTCGCCCTTGGCGTGCCGTAGGCATAGGGAGGTTCCCTTGAGTGTGCAAACTGGCGTCAAAGTGGCGTTTGAACGGCGTAAAACCCAACGAGTGCTGGATTTTGTTGGGTTTCGTTTGACTCAAACGCCAGCGCTGCAGGAGGGAAACCCTCCTGCAGCGCTGGCTCCCCAACCTACAGTTATATGCAAGTCTAAAGAGACTTTCAACTCAACGCCGGCGCGATCGCCCGTATATGCCCGGAGGGCAGTTTGGGAAACTGCCCTCCCCCTGATGCAAGTAGGGGCAAAGTCGCTCCGCTTGGTTGGGGCATAGGGCGCGCTCCGCCATCGCCCCAACGGTTCGGAAGATAGATAGAGCCAGTCCACCCTTGTTTTGCGGCAAGTTGTAACACCTGTCTATCTTGTAAGCCTTCCAAATCTGCTACCAAAGCTGTTTGAAAATCTATCGTTGATTCACGTCTCAAAACACCTGTGACGATATTTTGGTTGAAGTCACCATCAGCTTGAAACCGAATTGTCGTCATTACTGTTGTTCTTTTGCAGCAGCCAACTTCTCATACAATGCTGCATTCTGTTCACGCGCTGCTTGACGCAGTTTCTCAAATTCAGCCTTGCCTTCTTTCAAATAAGCATCAATCGCTTCCCTATTTGCCAAGTAAAATGCGATCACTCCGTAAACTTGTTCAAGCGTTAATACTGGAAAACTCTGAACAATACCTTCAGGTGACGTGCCATTCAAGAAAGCATAAACGACCGAGTCTAGAGAAACACGGCTTCCTATAATCCAGTAACCGTTTTCTCGCCACTCAACATACTGCTTGTGAATGACTGATATTGCCGTCATAGAATTGGATAACTATTGATAGCTATTTTGAGTATAGGGTAGCTGCCACGGATTCGTTGTGGTGATTTCTGAGTGGAAGAGCTACGCTGCACCCTAAAGCCGTAAAATTGCCTCAATGCAAAACAGATTTTGATACAACGCATGAGCAATACACAAACTTGGTATATTGTCAAGCGCACTGCTGGCAATTGCGAAATAGTCTCCAGCAACGAAGCGACTGGAGATGATAATCCAGAAATTATAGAACAGTGGGGACCTTTCACTTCCCAAGGTGAAGCGATCGCCCGTCGCGTAGGACTGATTAGGTCTGGCAAATGTCAACCAGTATGAAGAAAGAAGAAATAACAAGGAAGAACGAAGAATAATTTTCGTCTTCTGTTTTCTTTCTTCCCTCTTCCATCTTCATTTTTCTGCCCTATTATTGCCTCTTTGTGCAATTTCCTTGCCTAACACTTCCGCCGCTTTAGCAAATTGGGGGTCTGCTAGTGTGCCGATTTTGTCACGTTCTTTGAGCCACAATGCTTGTCGCTGGGCATCTGTCAATTCCACCTTGACATCTGGATCAATCCCATGCTTATTGATATCCCGATTATTAGGAGTATAGTATTTAGCAATTGTCACTGCTAATCCTGAACCGTCATCTAGGGGACGCACTGATTGCACCAAGCCTTTGCCAAAGGTTTGACTACCGATTAAAACAGCACGCTTATTGTCCTGCAAGGCTCCTGAGAGGATTTCACTAGCACTGGCTGAACCTTTATCCACCAATACCACGAGCGGCTTATTAGTTAAAGCACGTCCGTTTGCTGTTTCCCGTTCCACTTCTCCTTGACGGTCTTTAGTGGAGACAATTGTGCCGTTATTCATCCACATCCGGGCAATTTCCACGCTAGAGAAGAGCAAGCCCCCCGGATTGTTCCGTAAATCGAGAACATAACCAGCAACCTGCTTATTCTCCAAATTTCTCAGTGCTTGTTGCATTTCCTTGCCGGCGTTAGCGCTGAACTGTTTCAAGCGAATGTAGCCAACATTCCCTGCTGGAGTTTGCCTTTGGGAATACTCTACTGGATGAATTTCAATTTTTGCTCTTGTAATTTTGAATTCTTTTTCTTGACCGCTGCGCTGAATAGTCAAATTGACCATCGTTCCTGGTTCACCTCGGATCAAGGATACTGCCTGATTGGTATCCATGCCCTCGGTGCTTTTTCCGTTGATTTTGGTTATAATGTCCTTCGCGAGAAGTCCAGCTTTCGCAGCAGGTGTATCCTCAATTGGCGCAATCACAGTCAGCTTTTTCGTTTTCTCATCTAGACCCATCTGGATACCAATACCTGTCAGTTCTCCAGAGGTATCCACTTGCAGACTTTTGAACTCCTCTGGGTCCATAAACCGGGTGTATGGGTCATCTAGCTTCTTCAGCATTTCCCGTATGGACTTATAAGCTTCCTGTTTGTTGCTGTAGGACTTGTTTAGGTACTCTTTACGAACAGCGACCCAATCAAGCTTATTAAAAGTACCATCTACATATTGGCGGTTAATAATTTGCCAAACTTCATCTACTAAATCCTTAGGACTTTCTTTAAATAAAGCCTGTCCTTGCGAGTGAATTCCCAGGCTGGTGACTGCGATCGTTGTCAGTGTCACCGCTGTTGCACCCACCAAAACAAGCCCACTTCTTGTAATCACCATAATGACAGCTGCGCGTCTACGGAAAGTTTTATAGTTAGTATGCTCAATCTAACACAGGGTTTTAATGTACAGACTGAGCATTATTTTTTTATTTCATTAAAAGCCTTTGTCGTCCGGCGATATCGGAACCGTCGGTACAAAACTTGTCGAAAATTTTATGGATCTACCCAACGCCCATCTGCCTTAATTAAGTTAATCAACTCTTCTACTCCTTTTTCTTCTGAAACTTTTTTAATTTCTTCTCTCCCACGGTAGAGAGAAATATATCCAGGAGTTTTTCCAACGTAACCATAATCGGCATCAGCCATTTCTCCTGGTCCATTGACAATGCAACCCATAACTGCTATGTCAAGCCCTGTCAGATGTTTGGTAGCTTCACGGACTTTGTGCAGGACTTCTTCTAGGTTAAACAATGTACGTCCGCAGGAAGGACACGCGACGTACTCCACCATTGTTTTGCGCAATCCCAAAGCTTGCAGGATACTGTAGCATACGGGAATTTCTTTCTCTGGTGCTTCCGTAAGCGACACGCGAATTGTATCGCCAATTCCATCAGCTAAGAGAGTGGCAATACCGGCAGTGGATTTAATCCGTCCGTACTCGCCATCACCTGCTTCTGTAACACCTAAGTGTAAGGGATAATCCATACCTAGTTCATCCATCCGCTTTGCCATTAGGCGATAAGCAGCTACCATCACCGGAACCCGTGACGCTTTCATGGAGATGACAATATTACGGAAGTCTAGGGATTCACAGATGCGAATGAATTCCAAGGCAGATTCTACCATTCCTTCTGGAGTGTCACCGTAGGTGAACAGCATCCTTTCCGCAAGGGAACCGTGATTTACCCCGATTCGCATAGCTTTACCTTGATCACGCAAGGAAACCACTAAGGGAGCTAAAGTTTCGCGGATTTTTTCCCCTATTTCCTCAAATTCTGCTTGAGTGTATTCGGTTCTGCCAGAGTTTGGCTTTTCAAACACGTATAAACCCGGATTAATCCGCACTTTCTCTATATGTTTGGCGACTTCCAAAGCGATTTTCATGCCATTATGATGCACATCCGCAACAATTGGCACATCCTTGTAGGCTTTAATTAATTTTTGTTTAATTTCTGCCAACGCTTTAGCATGAGCCATACTAGGTACGGTAACACGGACGATTTCGCAGCCAATTTCATGCAGACGACGAATCGCTGCTACGGAACCATCAATGTCCAAGGTGTCTTCGTTAATCATAGACTGGACGACCACAGGGTAACCGCCCCCAATGGTGACATCACCAACTTTGACTGGACGGGTTTTGCGCCGCTTGATAGTCGTGTCGAAGGTGGGTTGACTAAATGCGGTATTAGAAGTTGTAAGCGTAGGCAGGGTTTGCATAACCTGTTAGGTAATTTTTTGTAGCGAAGATATCAACTTTGAAAACATTCTGTTTCCCAGATTGCCACAGGTGGTGCAAATTTGAGTGATGAATTTGGAAAAAAAGACGAGCAAAAAAGGGAGAGGGTGAGTGGGGGAGAGGGTAAGTCGATAAATAAGTAAAAATAACTAATGATTCCTCTAAAAATCCAAAATCCAAAATCTGAAATTGCTATAAGTAATAAATTTTATCAGTAGCACCAATGATTTTATGAGCCAATTATTAATTCGTGTCATTCATTCTATTCCTGATGGTGTGGCTTTAATTGACACCGTACTACGCCACTATCCTATCAGGAAAGTCCGTAGCTGCAAACTATACAAACGAGGACTCAACGATACGTATTTGGTAGAAACTGAGCAACAGAGATATATTCTGCGAGTTTATCGGCGTGGGTGGAGAAATAAACAAGAAATTGATTTTGAGCTGGAAGTGTTAGCGTTTCTACAGAAGCAAAAGCAGCCAGTTGCATACCCGATTTCCAGAAACGACGGTGGTTTGACAACAGAAATTGCAGCACCAGAAGGAACACGTTACGTGGCTGTTTTTTCCTATGCACCAGGACGTGCAGTCAATGAAAATCTTGATGGCATAAAAAGCTATCGTTTAGGAGAAGCACTGGCAAAAATTCACCAGACACTAGACGAGTTCAAAAGTCATTTTACTCGCCCTGCTTTGAATAGCGATTACTTGCTAGATTGGTCAATACAAGCAATTACACCTCTATACCAACACTGAGAAAGCGATATGTAAGGATTCAGGTCAGGGGGTATTGACAAGTGTGACATCTGAGGCGGAGTATCACAATTATGGAAAAAAACCTGCCTGTAAAACTAGAGCGTGAAACTCTTCTCCAGTTAGCTCCGAAACAACTGGTGGAGATCATTATCGAACAGGCGATCGCCACAGAGAGATTAAACAAGAGAATTTTGCAACTAGAGCAAGAAGTACAAAAACTAAAAGTTAGTAGAGATTTAGATAGTAAATCATCATCAAAGCCACCATCTGGGGATATCCTAAAAAAATCAGAAAACAAACAACAGGTGGAAGATAGAGATAGCGAGACTCCAAAACGGAAACCAGGAGGACAACCAGGGCATCCGGGAAAAACTCGTAAAGGGTTTGGAAGAGTTGACCGATTTGAAACTTTACGTCCAGAGTTTTGTTTTTGTTGTGGTAGTACAGGATTTATAAAAGAGCCAATCAAAATCGAGAGGCAGCAAGTAGCACAGTTAGTAGAACGCCCAATAGAAATCGTTGAGTACCACCGTCATACTTGTGTGTGTGGGCATTGTGGAAATGTACAAACGTCCGATTGGTCACCAGATATAGTTCCAGGACAAGATATAGGGGTAAGGCTACAAGCTTTTTTAGGATGGATAAATAACTACGGGCATTTACCCTATGAAAAACAACAAGAACTGTTGTGGGAACTAGCAAAGATAGAAATCGGGGTCGGAACCCTAGTAGCTACGAATGAAAGAATAGATGCCGCAGTTGAGAAAAGTGTGAACTCACTTAAAGATTGGATACAACAAACGCAGCCAAATATCCATTCGGATGAAACACCTTGGGTAGTTAAGGGCGTAAAAGAATGGTTGTGGATTTTTGCTTCGACCGACTTTGCTTTGTTTCATGCCGCAGATACGCGCTCTCGTGCAGAACTAGAAACGATTCTCGGCTTGAACTACGGTGGTGTACTTAGCTCAGACGATTATTCCGTTTATAACGGTTATGAGGTGAAAGCTCAACAGAAATGTTTGGCCCATCTACGCCGTCACTTTAAGAAACTAATCAAACTTCCAGGTTTAAACAACCTTCGTATTGGGGAAAAGTTCGTCAAGCTGATTGACGACGCATTTAAGAATTACAGTTTATTCCAACACAACCAAAATATTCTCGAGTTTTTCGCTTGGGCTTGCGGGTTTAAAGTCAAAGTTAAGTCCTCCATTGATGAGTGGATTCCTAAAGCTGGGGGAGAAGCGGGTAAGCTTTTGCGATCGCTACGAGACAAAACAGATCAATGGTGGTATTTTCTAGACCACCCGGAAGTACCTCCAGATAATAACTTGGCGGAGCGAATGCTCAGGCTTGCAGTGACTAAAAGAAAAGTTAGTGGAGGTTCCCGTTCGATGGAGCGGTTTCAAGATACTGCTAATTTATTGACGGTAGTACAAACTTGTCGTCGTCAAGGACGTTCCGTAATTACATTTTTTGAGCAAGCTATTAAAGCGATGGTTAATTCGGATATACAAGCGCCATCTTTAATACCTCAAGTCTAGACCTGAATCCTTAACATCTCAAAAGTGTTCAGATTGCGGTGCAATTGTAAAAAAATCTCTTTCAACCCGTACCCATAAATGTACTTGTGGGTGTCAACTTCAAAGAGATGTGAACACAGCGATAAATATTCGCGCATCTTGCTAAACAAGCTACCGTCGGGCAGACGGGATGTAAAGCTGCTGGACTGGCGACCTCTACTCTAGTTGGTGAAAACCTGCGCTTAGCAAGTAACCAGGGTGAAAGCAGAATCCCCTGGCTTTCCGAACAAATAAGCGTAGCGAAATTTGTTCAGCCAGGGGAGTGTCAAATATATAGATGTGGCAGCAAAAGCTGCGAACGCGAATGAAATATTTCAGATCGCGGATGAGGAG
>NZ_CAWMYC010000019.1:0-7074 GCF_963872035.1 Scytonema sp. HK-05 | reverse complement strand
TGTGGTATTACAATGGTTATGATGTCAAAGCTCAACAGAAATGCTTGGCACATTTACGTCGCCATTTTAAAAAACGCTCTTAAGCTGCCAGGATTAAATAACCAAGAAATAGGAGACAATTTTGTCAAGCTGATTGACGAAGCATTTAAAAATTACGCAAATTTCCAACAAACCCAAAATTCAAGAGAGTTCTTTAATTGGGCTTGGGGGTTTAAAGTAAAAGTTAAGTCCTCGATTGATGAGTGGATGAACAAAGCTGGGGGAGAAGCGGGTAAGCTTTTACGATCGCTACCTTGCAAAACAGATCAATGGTGGTATTTTTTAGACCATCCAGAGCTATCTCCAGACAATAACTTAGCGGAGCGAACGCTCAGGCTAGCAGTAACAAAGAGAAAGGTTAGTGGAGGTTCCCGTTCAATGGAGCGGTTTAAACATACTGCCAATTTATTGACCGTAGTACAAACTTGTCGTCGTCAAGGACGCTCCGTAATTGAATTTTTTGAGCAAGCTATTTTAGCGATGGTTAATCCGGATATCCAAGCACCGTCTTTAATTCCTCAAATCTAGACCTGAATCCTTAACATCTCAAAAGTGTTCAGATTGCGGTGCAATTGTAAAAAAATCTCTTTCAACCCGTACCCATAAATGTACTTGTGGGTGTCAACTTCAAAGAGATGTGAACACAGCGATAAATATTCGCGCATCTTGCTAAACAAGCTACCGTCGGGCAGACGGGATGTAAAGCTGCTGGACTGGCGACCTCTACTCTAGTTGGTGAAAACCTGCGCTTAGCAAGTAACCAGGGTGAAAGCAGAATCCCCTGGCTTTCCGAACAAATAAGCGTAGCGAAATTTGTTCAGCCAGGGGAGTGTCAAATATATAGATGTGGCAGCAAAAGCTGCGAACGCGAATGAAATATTTCAGATCGCGGATGAGGAGGTGGAGTGGAACGCAAGCCCCAACGAAATCCGAGATTACATGATTCAATACGCTTTTATCAACAACCGCTGGGATATTCTCGTAACTTTTGAGTTGGGCGTGAATCCACCCCCAGACCGCAAGCAATACTGGCTAAAGAAATACCAGGAACAGTTGGGCAAGCCCGATATTGATTATTGGGGGGAGTGGAGCCGGAATCAGGAGGCACATCAAGTTTGCCAGGAGTTAACGAACTTGTTACAGCTTTCACGCCCATTGCCCGACGTGAAACTAATCCTCCAGTCATTGGCGTATCTTAATTTTCTGGGATATTTTTAGTTGTCCTCCATTAGTCTGACTTGAAGAATCTATATCACTTTCTTGTAAGTTCCGGATTCAACATTGTCGTTGGGAAATGTTTCTAAAATGACTATTTCTTTTCCGGTATTGACAATGAAGCCAGTCTGGGAGGTTTGTCGAGTGCTTCCGTCGGAGAAAGTGACAGGGTAGTCTACGTTTACGGTACAATCAGCATTGACCTCGTAAGTACCTTCGACAGTAAATTTAGAGATAACACCGCCAATATTGGCAGTGCCATTCCCACTCAAATTGCCTCTGCCGTCAAACTTGTGCAAGCCAACAGCACCAAAAGGGACAGTTCCGGGCAATCGAAACCCAGTAATTTGAAGTCCGTATAACCCTTGCAAAGTTGCATTTGTGCAAAAGCTACGTTGAGTAGTGGGTTGCTCCATTTTTGCAATAGCAATAGTTCCTATGCTAAAAATGCCCATGGTAAACGTAGCAGATAAAACAGATGTGACTGAAATTAGCTGGCTCAAGAAGGGACTAATTTGCTTTTGCAATGACATATCTGTCTCCTGAGCTTCTTCTAAAGTAGTGCGTACTTGAACATTTAAACAAAAAATTTAGGACTGGAGTCAGTTCTCGACTCTAGCCCTACTAGCAGTTTTAGACACAGCTAAGAGCAAAGCTGTAACGTTTATTTAACCAGGCTGTCCTAGTAGAGCAGCTTGAGTTCCTTCGCGTATGGTTCGTATTCCCTCATTCACGGCATTGAATGCGGTACCCGCCCCATTTATTGCCGCATTTCCTGTTCCTACAGTTGCTTGTCTCAACCCATCCAAAGTAGTATCAATACCTGTGTTAAGTGATTGAACTACACCACTTCCCCCGGTTCCACCTACTACTGCGATTAAATCAGCATCGCTAAGTTCTTCAAACAAGTTAGCTTTCAGTTCAGTGCTTTGGTTAGCCATGATACCCTCTAAAATTGTAAAAAGTTAAGTACTGAAGTTAATTGACACCAACTTATTTGTTAATTTAATTACACCTTGGTTAGAAGACAACCGAAGTCATAAGTACGTCTTTAGGTATAGTTGTTTATAAATTGTTAGAGAAAAAATCCCAATTATTACAAATTTACTAATTGACATGACCCACGCCACAATACCCCCGTCAGAATGACCACCATTTGCGCACTAGTCGGGAAATTGCCGTATGACGACATTCACCTAACACCAATACCAAAGGAAAAAATTTAGGGCTAGAGTCGAATGGCACTAAGAAAAGCTCTAAGCTATCACACGTAAAGATTTAAAGATTTAAAGCTTTAATCCCCTTGAGCAGTAGGCGGATCGGTCTGACTTTTCACGGGATGTGGAAAAGAAAGAATTGGTTCGCGCGAGTAACTTGCGCGAACCAATTAGGATTCTTTGTTGTATTTAGAAGTTTCTTGGGCGTTGCATAATGGCGGTATGAATTGAGGTAAAACTGGATGGAATGTCCGCGTTGTGGGTCGTCCCATATCCGTAAGAATGGAAAGATTCATAGGTAAACAGAATCACATTTGCTGTGATTGCGATCGCCAATTCATTGATCGCTATGAACCACCTCAAGGATACAGTGATGAAGTGAAACGGGAATGCCTGAAAATGTACGTTAATGGCATGGGCTTTCGTGGCATCGAACGGATCAAAGGTGTGCATCACACAACGTTGATTACTTGGGTAAAACTTGTAGGAGAACTCCTACCTGATAGCTACGAACCAGAGACGATTCCAGAAGTAGGTGAACTTGATGAACTGGAAACTTTTGTCGGCTCAAAAAAAACAAAATTTGGCTCTGGACAGCAGTAAATCATTTTACACAAGGTATTTTAGCGTGGGTCTTGGGTGACCATAGTGCCGAAACATTTCGACCATTATGGGATATCGTGAGCGCTTGGCAGTGTTATTTCTATATCACTGATGGATGGTCTGTCTATCCGGGTTTTATTCCAGAGGGTGATCAAATTGTCAGCAAGACATAAGTAGGTGGGTGCGAAAAAACCAAACTATGTAAAGATAAATAAATACAGAAAATGTATTTACCGAGGAAACTTAAGATATGGGTGCTCGTCTCAGGGTATTTCTGACTTGTGAGCAAGATAAAACCCTGCTAAACCTGAGAAGTGGGGATGTACCACAGAAAGTTAAAGACCGAGCAGAGGCAATCAGGTTAAATGCACATGGCTGGTACGTTGAGAAAATAGCTGCTCACTAAAACTTACGTCCCCAAACAGTGAGAGAGGTTTTACATAAATGGCAAAAACTGGGTCTGGAAGGACTTTGGGAATTACCCGGACGAGGAGGAAAACCGAAGTGGAAGGAACAGGACATAGTGTTTTTGGCTATATTGCCTCAAAAAAGAACCACGTACATACAACAGTCTTCAACAAGCGCAGAAATTAGAAGGCGAGCCTCCGGAGGAGGAGCTTCGCTAACGCCAAATTAAATTGAGTCCCGACAGATTAAGACGGGTGCTCAAAAAAAGGGGATCAATTGGAAACGTGCCAGGAAGAGCCACAAAGGAAAACAAGACCCCGTAGTACGAGCAGGAAAGCAAGCAGACTTAGATATGCTGGAATTATCTGCTGCTGCGGGAGAAATAGACTTAAAGTACCTAGATGAATCCGGGTTTTGTGTGTGGAGCGAACGCTTGTTACACCTATTACTTTAGAGGTGAGCAAAAACGTTTAGAACAAACAAAGCGTCGTGGTTGTAGATTAAGCATTATCGGTTTTCTCCAACCTTTAATTAGTTTTGTTTATGGTTTAGTGATTGGGGGTGTTGACCGCAAATCTTACATCACAATGATGGTTAAAGTTGCCCAACAAGCGGAAGAAACCAGACGTACTAGGGTAATCGTACAAAATAACGGACCGATACATCGATGTAAACAAGTGCAAAAGCTATGGTCAAAGTGGGAAAGCCAAGGTTTGTACATCTTTTTTTTGCCTGCATATTGCTCGCAGATGAACCCAATTGAATTGGAGTGGCACCACCTTAAAAAAGACGAACTATGTGGGCAAATATTTGATGATGAGTTAGACCTCGCTTACGCCGTGATTGATGGGGTTAAAGCTAGGGGAGAAAAAGGTAACTACACTACACAACGTGTCAAATTTGACTCTAATCGATCTGGTTAAGTTTTCGTTACATACTTATAAATTTTCCCGCCCACTTACTTTCATCCCTAAGAAAATAGGAAAGAATGAAATAACCCTAGAGCATAGCTACAATAATGGAAAGAATTACCGTTAGAGGTGGTAATGTGCCGAAAATTACACTCGAAGTCCCTGAAGAACTTTCTGAGCAACTGGCTAGTGTAGGCGATATTGTTCGCGCTAACGTTCCCAAGGGCAAGCATCAAGGTGTTCATCTAGGGCGTGTTTCTGTCCGAGAAAGCGGTGCTTTTGATGTGACTACTCCATTAGGAAAATTGCAGTCTATTCGTCACAAGCATTGTCAGCCAATCCATCGCAAAGATGGTTACTCGTACAGTTTTCAGCCAATGTCCACTATTGTCCAGTAAAACGTTGTTTAGAGGCGTCGCGATCGCCTTCTTGAACTCCTAGCCCTGAGTCTCCAACAGCCACCATTACCAGCCAATATCTGCCGACTTATGAGACTGTCAAAAAGGAAGGCTAAGGAGTTTTGCCATGAACACCCCAACAACAACCCAACTACCAGTCCCTCCTCACTTCAACTCTGAAGAAGTTGGCTATGTCTGGCGTGTACCTTACCAACAACGCGCAAAAGAAGCGAGAGAATGGGCAAAAAAACACAACATCAAACCAGCATCAGAAGATGAAACCCGCATTTGCCTACTTTTAATTGATGTGCAAAACACCTTTTGCATTCCTGAATTTGAATTGTTTGTAGGTGGAAAATCTGGGGCGGCTGCTGTAAATGATAATATCCGCTTGTGTGAATTTATCTATCGCTATTTAGGAGTCATTACTAAAATTATTCCTACGATGGATACCCATACAGCAATGCAAATTTTTCATTCCATTTTTTGGGTAAACCAGGCGGGTGAACACCCAACGCCATCTGCTACTAGCATCACACCAGCAGATATTGAAAAAGGGATTTGGAAAGTTAACCCAGGAGTTGCTTACAGTCTTGGCTACGACTACGAATTATTAGAAAAGCACGCTTATCACTATGTTAAGCAGCTCAGTCAAGATGGAAAATATCCACTAACAGTTTGGTCTTATCATTCTATGTTGGGTGGTATCGGTCATGCTTTGGTTTCTGCTGTGGAAGAAGCGGTATTTTTCCACTGCATTGCTCGTCATAGTCAAACGCAATTTGAAATCAAAGGGAATAATCCTTTAACAGAAAATTATTCTGTTTTGCGTCCAGAAGTTTTGGAAAGTTTTGATAAACGTCCCTTTGCACAAAAGAACACACGCTTGATTCAACAATTATTAGAATTTGATACTGTCATTGTTGCAGGTCAAGCCAAAAGTCACTGTGTCGCTTGGACAATTGACGACTTATTAACAGAAATCCAGCAAGTAGACCCGAATTTAGCGAAAAAAGTTTACCTGCTGGAAGATTGCACTTCCCCTGTTGTTGTTCCCGGTGTGGTGGATTATACGGAAGCAGCAGATGCAGCATTTGAGAGATTTGCAGCAGCAGGGATGCACCTGGTTAAATCTACGGAACCCTTTTTGAGTTGAGTAATGAGGGAGTGAGGGAGATGAGGGGGATGAGGGGGATGAGGGAGATGAGGAAATAATTTCTCCTTTAGTGTACTTCCTCCGTACTCCCTCACGGCTGGAGATACCCCTTAGGGTCTTGAGCAGTCCAACCTAAGGATGAACTAGAACGCACTTCAAAATGGAGATGGGATTGGCTGATGGTTGGTGTTCCAGTTGTACCCACAGTTCCGACTAGGTCTCCTTTTTTCACTTCTTGACCGACGGAGACTTTGATACTATCAAGATGGGCGTAACGGCTTTGCAAGCCGCCACTGTGATTAATGATGACCAATTTACCATAAGTTCCTTGCTCGTTGGCAAAGGCGACCGTACCTTCACCGATCGCTTGTACTGGCGTTCCTTTTGCTGCTAACAAATCCATACCACTATGGAAGAAGACTTCTCCATTGCTAGGATTAGTTTGCCAGCCATAGCCTACAGCCACAGTTGCGACTTCCGCTAAGGGATACCCAGCTAATTTACTGAGAGTGGAAGTAGAGGAGTTACCAGGGAACTGAGGTGTGGGAGATTCAGTCATAGGACGACTGGGTGAGCGATTTCGCTGGGGAACAAAAACGACTCTGGGATTTTTCTGACACCCATTCACGTCAAACAATACATCAGGACGAATTTTATATTTTGCTGCTATTTGTCGCCAGTTTTGACCAGGCGATACCTCAACAACGATTCCGTTATATGGAGGGATTTGAATTTCGCTACCAACGGCAATTTTACGGTTTTGTAAAGCCGAATTCATGGCGATAATAGTAGCTGGTGTGAGATTGTAGCGTTGCGCTATACTCTCCACAGTTTCTCCTGGTGCAACTTTATGTCGCTGGAAGCGTTCTAGGGCTGAGGTCTGGCAACCAGTTACAGAAGTTTGTGCCACTGCGGAGTATGGGTTTGTGTATACTAGCCCAAGGGTGCTGGTGACTATGCTACAGAGAAAAAGTAAACGATAGCAAAAAGTCATGTATATAAAGGAGGCACTCAATTATTCTAGATTTTAGATGGCAACAGTAGGTGATGAGAGGTGGTTAGTGCTATTTTTTGACCGGAAAACGAGACGCAAGCCCCTGGCTTTAGACATGGGGATAAGTCGCCAG
>NZ_CAWMYC010000018.1:0-22989 GCF_963872035.1 Scytonema sp. HK-05 | reverse complement strand
AGCATGGTGCGCCTAACACACCCTACAAGAATTTTATTTTTACTTTATAAATGACCTCTTATCTGTTTGTTTTAAAATATAAAAATTCTACTTGATTTGGGAAAATCGCGCATGGTGAGATTCGCGACAATTTCGCCAAAGTCGGGAATCTTGCCCGTTTCAAATTTCTTTAGCAGATGTGTGGAATAAAGTGACATTTGGCGAGACACAAAAAAATTAGGGTGGGCTACTCACCCACCCTTGACGCAACTTAACCTAAACAACCGATACTGGCGTCGCCCCATCATTCTTTATTTGATTTCTCACTTCCAAATTCTTCAACGCCGCTTCTGCTGCTTCTAAGTCATAAGGAAATGGTCGCTTATGGGGAATATAATCCCGCGCTTGTGGTGGTTTGTGACGCAACACTGCATTCACCAAAACACAGGGTTCTGAACTTAAATTAATCGCCCCGTGCAAAACTCCTGGCGGAATTATCACTAGCTGAGGACGGTCTTCACTTAAAGGAATATACTGATATTGCTTATTAAGCAAAGTGACGATGACAAACCGTCCCTTAACCACTAGGAGTTGGTCTGTGTGCGTTTTGTGAACAAATAAATCATCTATTGTATTGGGCGGAACCTGTACCAGCATTGTTTCATGACTGGCTTGGGCGGTAAAGAACTCAACCATCCCCCCTTTGCTAGATTCCAGCCTACGGATTTCGATTCCCCTGAATTTACTCATAACGGTGTTGTAAAAGAGCATCGTAAAAATTGAAGCTTTGTCTTCAATCTTAGATGCTCAATCAAAAAAAATTGTTACTTTGGCAACAAAAGATGACCAAAGTATGGTAGGGGAACTGTTAAATTTATCCGCTGATAGAAACCTTCAAACTGCTGGGTTCTGCCAAATTACCTTCCAACACAATTCCGCGCTGATTTGCGTGTAAATGACGCAATATCTTGTAAATTTGCTCAATTTGGTTTGTTGCAGCTGCTTTTTGAGCAACCTGTTCCAGAGAAAGGGCGGTTTTTTCTGTTTGCAAAACTTCCAAGACTCGTTTTTGTAAGTCAAGAATGGCAGCGGCGGCTTTTTTACCAGCTTCTACGCCTGGTTGATGGTAGGCGTTGATGTTCACTAAGTTGCCATAAAAACCGACAGCGCGGTCGTATAAAGCAATTAACGCTCCCACCGTCCGGGGATTGACTTGGGGAATGGTGACAGTAATCGAGTCGCGATGGTTTTCATAAAGCGCTTGTCGGGTTCCTTGGAGAAAACCAGAGAGATAATCGCCTGCTGTTGTTCCTGGGTCAATTTCTGTAGATGGACCGTTTCGGTCTTCCAAAACTTCAATAAAGGTAACAAAGAAATTCGCCACACCCTCGCGCAACTGCTGGACGTATGCGTGTTGGTCGGTTGAACCTTTGTTGCCATAAACGGCAATACCTTGGTGTACGATGTTGCCTTCTAAGTCTTTCTCCTTACCCAAAGATTCCATTACCAGCTGTTGCAAATAGCGGCTGAATAACAGTAAACTGTCTTTGTATGGTAGGACAACCATGTCTTTTTCGCCTCGTCCATTGCCTGCATAGTACCAGGACAAAGCTAACAATGCGGCTGGGTTCTGTTTGATGTCAGGGACGCGGGTGGCGTCATCCATCTCTTTTGCACCTTGTAGCATGGCGAGAATATCGATGCCTTGTAACGCCGCCGGTAACAGCCCCACAGCAGACAACTCTGAGGTGCGTCCTCCCACCCAGTCGAACATGGGAAATCTTGCGAGCCATCCTTCGGATTTTGCTTGTTCATCCAGCTTACTACCTGGCATGGTAATAGCGATCGCATAATTCGCAAAGTCCAAATTCTGTCCAGCGTAAGCCTTTTTGACTTCAATCATGCCGTTGCGCGGTTCGGGCGTTCCCCCAGACTTGGAGATCACCAATACCAAAGTGCTGGCAAGGCGGTTTCTCAGGTGAGTCAAAATGCGGTCAATTCCTGCTGGATCACTATTGTCAATAAAGTGAATTGCCAGAGGTGGGAAGTCTGTGGCTAAAGCCTCAGCAACGAATTCCGGACCCAAGGCAGAACCACCAATGCCAATCGAGATAATATCAGTGAAGCGGTTAGCTTTTGGGGAGTGAATCCCACCAGTGTGGATTTTTTCGGCAAATACTTCGATTTGCTCTATGGTATCGACGATTTCTTGTGTGAGTTCTGGCGTCGGGGCTAAATCGGGATTTCGCAGCCAGTAGTGTCCAACCATGCGGTTTTCGTCTGGGTTGGCGATCGCCCCCTTCTCAAGTTCCGCCATATCCGCGAAAGCTTTTTCAAACTTCGGCTGCAACTTCTCTACGAAGGCATCATCAAACCGCATCCGGCTTACATCGAGGTACAGTCCTAATCCTTCATGGAAATATAACCATTCCTGGTAGCGTTGCCAAAGTGCCGTAGCGTCCATAGGGAAATCTCAAGTAAAGTGATTTTCATTCAACAAGTTTAAGCCAAGGTGCGGCATTCCCCTGTCTACCTTATACAGTTTTAAGTGTTTGCCTAATTATTCACCTTAAACATCTGGCATAGGTATGACCCTCGCTTACGCTTAAATATTGCCAGCACATAGAAACTACATCGGAACAGACTGTCCTGCTGCAAATACTTGTTTTGCGGTGAGTTGTAAGTTGGGAAAGCTTGAGGAAACAAGTTGGTCGTTATTTTGAAATAACTGTTTTTGATACTCATCCTCTACTAGGGTACAAATTGTCACCGTTGGCTGTTTGGGTTTACCAATATATTCTCTGCCACCAATGCCCAGATAATCGACAATCCAATACTCAAACACCCCTAAGGTGGCGTAATCTTCAACCTTACGGGCGTAGTCGTTTTGCCAGTTTGTACTGACGACTTCAGCAATGAGTTTAGTTGAGTTTCCTAATGTAATGACAGGTTCTTTTTGCCATAACGGCTCATTTATGAGTCGAGTTTCGTCTAACACAATCAGATCGGGACGAAATGCAGTATCTGTCCCCAACAGTTTGATGAGGCATCGATGGGGGATAAAATAGTTTGCATCCTGGCGGTCAATTTCTACATTCAGTTTTCGCCCAATGAAGGCGGATACCTGCTCATGTGGTCCAGTTGGTTCCATCTCGATTAATTCACCATCAATTAACTCATAGCGATCGCTATCGCCGTAGTAGGCAATAAATTCATCAACAGTTAAAAGTTTTGGCGCTGCTTGAACCATTGTGATTGTTCCTGATAATTCTTGCGTACCCAGAGTTTTTGTTTTTAAACTAATTCTAAGTCAGCAGCAATGCCGAAGTGGTCGCAAGGGTACAAAGTACGGTTTTGCCGTCCTGGCTGATCGAGAATGGCTTTGCACCGAACGTAGCCGCAAATGTTCATTGATGAAGATGTAGTACAATGTCCCGCGCCAGCTTTTATCAATGCGTAATATCAACTAATGACTCATGACTTAATAACTTATGGTTGAATATCTCATTTTCTTAACGATTTCTACCTCAATTTTTGCTTTGTTCGGTTTGGGACTGAACTTGCAGTGGGGTTTTACTGGCTTGATTAACTTTGGTCATGTTGCCTTTATGACGCTGGGCGCGTACACCACTGTGTTGTTAAGTTTAAAGGGTGTTCCTTTATTGCTGTCAGCAATTATTGGCGCAGTTGTTGCAGCATTATTGGGATTGGCAATTGGTTTCTCGACTTTGCGTTTACGAGAAGATTACCTGGCAATTGTGACCATTGGCGTTGGCGAACTGATTCGTCTTGTGGTGAATAACCAGGATTTACCTGTGGGGAATGAGTGGAAGCCTGGGGCGTTTGGTGTACAAAGTTACCCCATACCTTTAGCAACTCTTGTGCCCAATATATTCATCAAACTTTTGCTTATTGGGGTGTTGACGCTACTTGCTGGTATAACTTTATGGCAGTTGTGGCGATGGATTCGCGTTTCTAAAGTATCAAATATTGCTAATTCACATAAGAAAGTAGGTGGCAACCAAGAATTCATATCACGCCTGGTGATAGGAGTTTTGTTGGCAGTCTTAACAGTGGCTGTTTATATATCTGGTGCGATCGCCTTATATAACTACAACCCAACAGCAGGTTTGATGCTGATGTCACTGATAGTATTAGCTTTTGTGTTCTGGCGGCTGGAAATTTTAGTGCGATCGCCTTGGGGTCGAATCCTCAAAGCGATCCGCGAAGATGAAGAGATTCCCAAAGCATTAGGAAAAAACGTCTTTTGGTATAAACTACAGTCACTGATGCTAGGAGGTGCTATTGCAGGTATTGCAGGTGCTTTCATCGCATGGCAACTTTCGGCAATTTATCCAAATAATTTTGAGCCGCAGGAAACTTTCAACGCTTGGATTATCGTCATTTTAGGTGGTTCTGGCAATAATCTTGGCACAGTCTTGGGCGCGATTATTTACTTTATATACTATGAAGGGACGCGCAACTTAGATAAAATTATCCCTCTAGATTCAGACCGTTTAAGTGCATTGCGGATCATGATCATAGGTCTTATCTTGATGGTACTGATGATTTGGCGTCCTCAAGGTATTTTAGGGAAAAAGGAGGAACTCACCCTTGGCAAATAACGAGTCGTCCCAATTTCCGCTGTTGTCTGCAACAGGGCTTTGTAAAAACTTTGGTGGGATTAAAGCAGTCGATAATGCCGAAATTCAAGTGCCAAGTGGTAGTATCACTGGCTTGATTGGTCCTAACGGTGCAGGAAAAACCACATTATTTAACTTACTCTCAAGCTTCATCCGCCCTGATAAAGGACGGGTGACGTTTGATGGCGAACCGATACAACAGTTACCGCCATACCAAATTGCCCAAATGGGAATGGTTCGTACCTTTCAGGTAGCCCGAACTCTGTCGCGGTTGTCGGTGCTGGAAAATATGTTGCTAGCAGCACAAAAACAAACAGGCGAGAACTTTTGGCAGGTACAATTCCAACAACACAAAATTGTCCAGGAACAAAAAGCACTCAAAGAACGGGCGCTGTTGCTGTTGGAATCGGTGGGATTAGCGCACAAAGCATATGATTACGCGGGAGGACTGTCTGGTGGACAGCGCAAGCTGCTGGAGATGGGAAGGGCGCTGATGACTGAACCCAAATTAATTTTGTTGGATGAACCAGCCGCTGGCGTGAATCCCAGACTGATTGATGAGATATGCGATCGCATTATTGCTTGGAACAAGAATGGCATGACATTTCTGATCATTGAGCATAATATGGATGTCATAATGTCATTGTGCAATCAAGTTTGGGTGCTAGCCGAAGGACGAAATCTTGCTAACGGCACACCAGAAGAAATTCAGCGCAATTCCAAAGTTTTGGAAGCTTATCTGGGGAAATCAGCGTAAAAGTCAACCCCCTTTCGGGAATTCAAAATTCAAAATTCTCAATTCAAAATGAAGAATTTCGTTTTTGAATTTTGGATTTTGAATTAAAGCGTAAGCGAGGGCACAGTTTTGGTTTAGTGTTTCAGCAGCAACTATTGGGTTTCTCTTTATCATATATGTAGGTTTTTTTTACTTATTAAAGCGACAACCCCAACTGACACTGCTGAACACTCTTCCAGGGATGGCTATAGAAGCAGTAGCAGCACTATTTTTTAAGCAAGCTGAAGACACAAGAAAGCGGGCGACAGAACTTTATAATCGCTTACGTTTAGATGATAAGCAAACACAAGCTATTAGTCTCATAGAATCTATAGAAAATCAAGAGCTACGAGATTTCGTTAAAGCTCAATGGGCGCTCCAAATTGTAGGATTAGAATCTCATTCGGTGGATCTCAGTCCTTACTCGTACAAACTGCCGTTGCCTAATGACTCAATTTACGAAAAAGATGAACAAAACAAAACTAGCGTAACAGAAAAAGAAAGTCCTAGTACTAGACACTTTATTCGTTAAAGGCAAGCCAGGTTCATGGGTAGAGATTTTTAATTCGTAGTAAGCGCTTTAGCGCTAAAGCGCTTACTACAAAGCCATCATTGATTAATGATAGGTAGTTCACTGTTCAGTTATCAGTGCTCAAGCATTAGCCTGCTTACGATACCTTTGAGTTAATCCTAAAGCAGATTGAGCAGAGGGGAATGTAGAAGTCGCTGTTTGCACAGATAATTGATTCACTGTTATCGGTTGAGACTCATATTCTGTATTAGTAATGACTAGTGGTTTGGTAACGGCTTGAGAAATTGTGGTTTCTGTAGTTTTTGTAGAAACAGGTGTAGAAACAACTGGCGCAACCTGTGGGCGAGCAATTGTATTTACAGCAGCTGTGGTTGCTTGAGCTTTGCTCTCATTTTCCTCCAAAAACCATTTCAGTTGAGACAGCGTTGGATTGGATGGTGAAAGTTTAAGCGCTTCAATTTGAGAGTCTTTTTCCGCTATCACCTTTTGGAGATTGGACAACTGCTTTTCTAACTTAGAAGATTGATCTAACGAATGACGCAATCCCCACACGAGTGCGCCCGCAAGTCCTAGTCCAAGACTAAACACAGCTCCCACTCCGGGAGAAACAATATCTTTGAGTTCCCCATAGAAAATTTCTTGACTCTCTGTTTGGATCTTCACAGGCTTAGACCCTTGGAGGGCTAAGAGCAACATGAAGGAAGCAAAGAGTGTACCTGAGATCACTACGGTTGGCAGTAAGATTTTTTTGAACATAACGAAAACCTACTGGTATCCAGCGTGAAGACAACTTAAGTAATTAAAGACCTGCACCCTTACTGAAACACTGTATTTGCTGCCTAAAAAATTTAAAAATCCCAAGTCGGGGCAACACAATGATGTAAATTATACTTATTTTTTCATTGAAAGTTAGTAAATGAGTCAAGGATTTGCTTAGATATTTTTGATGAAGAATACCAAAAATCTCTAAAATTTTTGTATATTTTTTCTTATATCATCAAGAAAATACTGTTTTTCTGTAGAAAATTCTTTTTAAAAGTAACTATATCTACAAAATATACTTAATTAAACCGTAAAACTACTTAAAAATTGTCTTCACTCGTTTTCAATCAATTGCCGTAGCAAGCCTTGTCAAGCGCTTGCTCTCTGGAAAATGAATGAGCCCTGCCCAAAGCTTCCGGAGGACTACAGAAGGCTTTTCCGCCCCAAGCAATAAATTCGCTCTTAATATATTGAACTGCCTCCCAACAAGCGATCAAACTCCTGTTTGATGATTGCATAACACTCACAGGTGGCACCTTGGAGACCTTCTCTATCGACAATTGTCATTTTGCCACGCTTGTAGCTGATTAACCCCGCCTTCTGAATAATAGCGGCAACCACACTCACGCTGGCACGACGCACCCCCAGCATTTGCGCTATGAACTCCTGAGTGAGGGGAAACTGGTTTGACCCCACTCGGTCTTGGGTCATCAGCATCCACCGGCAAAATCGTTCTTCAATCGAGTGCAGGCGGTTGCAAGCAGAAGATTGGGCGATTTGGTTAATTAGGGCTTGCGTGTAGCGGAGCAGCAGTGCGTGAACAGGGCTACCTGGAGTCACTTCGCGTTGGAATACATCTGCCCTCATCCTGAAAGCTTCGCCAGGGACCTGGGCAAAAGCCTCACCAGGAATTGTATTGGCTCCCAGGAATACGGGCAGCCCCACCATTCCTTCATTGCCCACCGTCCCTACTTCGACTGCATCGCCATTTTCCATAAGATTGAGCAGAGAAACGACGCCATAGTTGGGGAAATAGATGTAGTCGATGGGTTCGTTGGGTCTATAGAGGATTTGCCTGTATTCTAGGGGTACTAGTTGTAGATGAGGTTGGAGGCGTTCCTGTTCCTGTGTTGGAAGGGTAGCCAGCAGGCGATTTTTTAGTGGTTTAGGTTGGTCTTGGGACGCGGACATAAACAGCCTCTTTCAGCCATTTGTATATCGAGAAAGATAACTCACGGCATTGCTCAAAGCCTTCTAGCGAAAGATGAGCTTTGCTGTAAAGAATTTCTGTATGCAAGCGTACAGAAATTCTTTACCATATAATAGGCTTAAGTACGCTAGCATACATAAGCGTTCTACTTCAGCTCACATACTCAAGTAGGCAACAACATCATCAGCTGAGAAAGAAAAATGTGATTTCGCAACAAAAACACAGAGTTATCTCGGACTTCCCCAATGTTGCCTATAATGTAGTGGCGATCGCCGCTTCAAGAGGTGGGCTGAAAGCAATTAGCCAAATTGTTTCGGCATTGCCACCTGGCTTTCCGGCAGCGATTATTGTGGTACAGCATTTGTCTCCCCAGTTCCCCAGCTACATGGCGGAAATCCTCAGCAAACGCACGGCTTTGCAAGTCAAGCAGGCAGAACAAGGGGATGTGTTACGACCAGGGACAGTCTACATCGCTGTTCCTGGTAAGCACCTGCTGGTGAACCCAAACGGTACCCTGTCCCTTTCAGATGCACCAAAGATGAACTTTGTCCGCCCTGCAGCTGATAAAATGTTTGCATCAGTAGCGGCTAATTTTCAAGGTCGAGTGTTCGCGGTCGTCCTTACTGGTGGAGACGGTGATGGCGGTTTGGGGGTGATAGCCATCAAAAAGTCTGGCGGTATAATTATCGCTCAAGATGAGGCGAGTTGCGAGTGTTTCAGTATGCCCCAATCTGCTATTAACACTGGGACAGTCGATTTTGTTCTTCCTCTAGATGCGATCGCCAACCAATTAATCAGCCTGGTTATAACAGAAAAAGTAGCCTGACAAGAACTATCGCCAAAATCGAGCCATTCATCTGGCGGACTAATGTCAGCCAGATGAATGGCTTTCGGCTTTTGTCTGGTTGAACTTTGCCTGACGGCTCATGAATGAAGCTTGAGAGCCAACAAACTGAATTCCCACTTCATTCAATTGAGCTTTAACTTCTCTAGACTGAGCCTGAATTCCCTGAGAATACTCTCTAAGTATCCTAGATTTCGCCCTAACTTCAGCACCTTGCTTTTTCACCTCCGTAATCTTAGTTTTTAACGCCTCAAAATTAGTGGATATGCAATTGTTTGGCTCACTTGTCAAAGGTTTAATACAATGTGAGTTGTGTATCTGCTCCAACTCTGAAGGTTTGACAGGTAAATTATAGATAGCGCTGAGGAGTTTCGCTAAAGTTTCACCGACAGGCTTTTTACTTACCAAAATTTGTTTAACTAATTGTTTAGCCTGATCAAGCGTTAGCCACGGTGAATTAAGAGCAGCACACAAGTCCTCATTTGTATAACGCAACTCTTGCTTGATCTCTTCGATTTCTAACTGCTTGTACTGCAATAGTTGCTTGAGAGTTTCTATTTGCTCGCACAAAAGCTCTACTGTATCTTCAATTTCTGGTCTTTCACCAGAGTCAAGGTCAATTGAATCTGTAAGAAGATTATCTGCATCACAATTGGTATTTTCTGGGAGTTGCTCAAGTCGCTGACTAACTTGATTGCTTTTGGATATATACTCTATGTCATTTAATAATAATAAAACCTTGCTTAAAATCGAGCCTGGTTCGCTTTTTTGGCTACCAGGCTCGAAGTTTTCTAAGAATGTTGTCTTGATAGAGTCGTCCAAACTATCCATCTATTACGCTCGCGCAATCTTCTCAACTTGTTTTACTAGAGAGCAAGTAGCAACGATGTACAATTCTTGCACTTGCCACAAACCTCTAGTGTATTGCTTTGCGCTCTCGTTTGTCTGTCCGCAACCGTACGCAGTTATCCCAGGTTGGTTTTACCCCTCCCCTTAATCCCCTCCCCGCTTGCGGGGAGGGGAGGTTTTGGCGTAAGCCAAAGCCGGGGTGGGGTTCATGCACCGAATAGGCACTAATCAACCGGGCTTGATATCATTGCTCAGGGCTCAAAACAACTCATGGAGAGGTTGGTTCCTCCACAGGACGCACAATTGCGGGTGTTGTCGGTCTATTTTGTTGGAAGATTGCAGCAAGTGCTTGTTCTAAATTTTCTGCCATGACAATCCGGTTATTGTAGGCAACAATGACCCTAACAAACGTTGGCAGGCTATTTTGTTCAGCTTCTATATACAGGGGTTCGACATACAGCAGCGATCGCTCAATTGGAATGACTAACAAATTTCCTTGAATTGCTTTTGAACCTTGGCGGTTCCACAGAGAAATTTGCTGCGAAATTAGTGGATCTTGGTTAATCAAAGCTTCAATTTGTTCTGTTCCATAAACCAATTGCTGTTTAGGAAACTCGTAAAGCAACAATTTGCCGTATTCTTCCCCATCGGAACGCGCTGCTAACCAAGCAATTAAATTTGCACGTTGTACAGGCTTGAAGGGCAGTAGTAAAATGAACTCCTCTGATTGTGCTTGAGGGAGTTTCAGAATCAGGTAGTAAGGCTCTACCTGCTGTTGAACGCTTCCGTAAATTTCGTTGGGGATTTGCCACAAGTCTTCCCGGTTGTAGAAAACCTGTGGATCTGTCATATGATATGTTAGCAATCGCTCGGATTGGATGCTGAAAAAGTCTTGGGGATACCGGATATGGCTGCGCAGCGCAACTGGCATCTTGTCCAACGGTTTTAGTAAGTTGGGGAAGATAGCCCCGAAAGTATGAATAATTGGATCTGTTGGATCAGCAACGTAGAAATTGACAGTGCCATTGTAGGCATCAATCACAACTTTTACAGAATTACGAATATAGTTAAATCCATGTTTGCCTGGATCAGAATATGGGTAGCGATCGCTTGTGGTGTAAGCGTCTATTATCCAGTACAGATAAGTCTTTTCACCTTTGATATCTGTTCCTCCCCCATTTGCAGCAACGAGGTACGGGTCAGTATCGTAGCGTAAAAAAGGAGCGATCGCCTGCACTCGTTCTTTAATATGACGGCGAAAGAGCAGCTTTGTTTGCGATGTAAAATTGCGCGTTAGCAGCATCTGCCAATCTTTAAGATATTGGGCAAATACTAAGCGCCGCCACACTGAATTGAGCGAAATCCCACCGCGTCCATCGTAGATGTTATAGACATTATCATTGCCGCTGGGATAGTCCAATTCTTGGCTTTTTGTCCCTGTCATCACATAAGTGTTGGTCATTTCCCCGTAGTAAATGCGCGGTTGACCAATGGGAATACTTGAGCGAACTGATTCATTCGATATCTGCAACGAACCCTCGTTACCAGTATCATCAACTCCAATATCTTGAACGTAGTAATAAGGTAATCCACCTGGAGCTACAACATTCACAGGACTGAGTGTAAAGCCGTAGCCATGAGTATAAATAAGATGTTTGTTGATCCACGTTTTTGCTTGTTGAGGAACGCCACCATAATCTAATTCCCGCGCTGCAATGATTGTCTGTTGCTTTTCAGTTCTGTTCTCTCGTTTGAGGGTGTAACGGTCAATGTCAGCGCCGGGAAACTTGTAGTAAGGTCGAATTTGTTGCAACTGACGATTGCTTTCTAACAAGGGGCGTGTATCCCACAACCGGATATTGCGAATTGTCAGGTCATTTTCTTGCAAATCAGCCGCAGTCAGTTGACCTCGCGGGTCAAAAGTTCTCGCTTCTATGGGGTTTAAATGAAAAGCTTCTCGGGTGAGGGCGATAGTGCGTTCAATGTAAGGGCGTTCGCGGGTGAGTTCATTTGGTTGTACAACCAAGCGTTGTACGACTGAAGGTAAAATTTCACCTGAAACCGCCGCCACTAATATATATAATCCTAATGCGTAAATTATTTGGGGTGGATAGGGAATTGGTTTAAAACTTGTTTTCCTTGCTCTTGACAAAACAATCATTCGCAGTAGCAAGTAAACAGCGATCGCCACTGCCAAAAGACTCAACCCGGTATATATTGGCAACAGCACCTTAATATCGGTGTAGCTAGCCCCATAGATGACGCCACGGGTGGAATACAAAAGTTTATAGCGTGCAAGGCAATAATGCAGGGCAACTGCCAACATGAAGAAACTACTTAAGGCGTTTAAGTGGAGTCGCTGCGCTATAGAAAACCCTGCAAATCTTCCCTCACTCAGACTATTTGCCGAACGCAGGTAAATTAACGCTACTGCTGCAACGCCAAACAGAAACAGCCCTACTAGCCAAAATGCCAACAGTTCCCAAATCGGCAGAGAGAATATATAAAAGCTAATGTCTTGGTGAAATAGTGGCTCTGTTTGGTTAAAACTGGTGACATGGAAATACTGTAAAACTTGATCCCAATATGCCGACAACAGGAAACCGAAAAGCAAACTAACCAGGAGGGCGATCGCCCTTAAGCAAAACTCATGATCAATTAAAATTGCAACACTCAACACCAGCAGCAAACCCAACTGCACAATTGGAATCCCAATCTGCTGCATTTGCACTTGCTGCGACACCTGTTTTAACCAAGGTGGTAATGACAAGGAAGTGGTTGGCAATTTTATATCCGGATGCCAAAAATCTAAAGCTTGCTGACTGTAGTAAATCAGTATCAACCCCACGACAGCACTCAATGCTATCACCACTGGCAAAAGCAAGGGTAATCTCAGTTCTGATTTTGATGCTGCTTGGTGTTCATAAATAATATCTGACCTCAGCCCTGGGGTAATCCTCTGTACTTGCACAGAAGGGGTGGGAGTGAGGTGCTTTAGCCGAGAGGCGACAATAAAATTGCTGAGTAAAAAACCAGCTGAGGTGAAGAAGGCGATCGCCCACAATCCTAGCCGCGTCACCAACCGTAGCCAAAATTCTCGTAAATATCCTACTTCCTCAAACCACAGTATTTCTACTGCTAGGTGACTCGCTAAATCAAAAAATAGCCACAACCCTAACAGCAGTACAACCAATATATAAACTTTTTTGTTATTTTTTACCATCCTTGATAAAGTGGCGCAGCAAGTACCAGAATACAGCTACATTTACTATAAATACCACTAACTTAAGTATTGTTGTTCCTTTAATTAACTCAAATATTTCTGGTGGAATACTAATTCCAACTAGCCCCAGTACTAATAATTTCGCCCAGGTTTTTTGATACCACAAACCCACAGCTTCAATTGCTGTGACAACTGCATAGATTCCAGCTGCTATTCCGCTCAGCTGTAACGTTTGCCTTTTGGCATTGATAATCTTTTCTAGAACCCATTCAATAATTGCTAACTTGCCTTCTAAAACATAGGATTCAGAAAAATCAATTAAATTATCATAGTTTTTCAGAGCTAAAAGTAAAATTACCGATGTAATACCAAGAAGCAAAGCAACAAAAGCTTTGTAAATGATAATTGCAATTAAACCAGGTGGGCGCTTATTGTTTGTGGAATTTCTTCGCATAGTTAAAAGTTCAACTTTCCCTCAAACTTTAGCAAACACCCAAGCATTGCATATTTTACTTTTTCACTTGGTTTATTTTAACAAAACAGAAATATAAGATTCCCGACTTCTCTAAGAAGTCGGGAATCTGAGCGTTATCTGGTGTCAACTTCAAAACACGATTAAGACTCAGCTAAACTGCTCCTCTACATCCAGGTTAAACAACTTTTGCAGAGTTTGCATACAGTGGCGTCTTGCCTCAACATCTTGCTGAGCTCGCAATTGCACCATCGGGTCATGTAAAATTTTGTTAACAATACCCCGCGTCAAGGCTTCGATAACTTCTTGATGTTTTTCGGCAAATTCTGAACCCAATCTCGACAAAGCTTTTTCGAGTTCTTGTTCGCGGATAGTTTCGATTTTATTCCGCAAACAGCTGATTGTGGTGACAGTTTCAAGCGATCGCCACCAAAAATCAAAAGCTTCCACTTCCTGTTCTAAAAGTGCTTCTGCTTCCTGGGCGATTTTGCGGCGACTTTCTTGGTTTTGTGCTACCACCGCCTTTAAGTCATCCACATTAAACGCCTGCACGTTTGCTAGTGCGTTGACATCAGCATGGACGTTGCGTGGTACGGAAATATCAATTAACATCAAACGTCGGCTGGGTTCCAAAACCATCTCCAATTTGGCGCGATCCAGAATTGGCTCGGTCGCTGACGTACTTGTAAATACTAAATCAGCTTCGGTAATTACTGAAATCATTTCCGAGAGCAAGCACATTTTGATGGATTGTTCGGGGAACTGCTTTGCCAATTCCTCCGCCCGCGCCAACGAGCGATTTAAGACACAGATTTGGTCAGCGCCTTTAGACAGCAGGTGTTGTACTAGCAACCGCGACATTTTGCCAGCACCCAGAATTGCCACTCGACAAGCTGCTAAATTTTCCAATTTCATCTGCGCCAACTCCACAGCAGCAGAACTGATGGAGACTGCACCAGTGCCAATGCTGGTTTCAGTTCGCACCCGCTTACCTGCTGTAATGGCTTGTTTAAATAATCGATTCAAAACTGTTTTTATACCGTTGTATTGCTGTCCGAGTTTGTGAGTATTCTTCACCTGAGCCAGAATTTGACCTTCTCCCAGTACCAGGCTATCTAAACCAGCAGCAACACGCATCAAATGCATCACAGCATCTTGATGTAGCAAAACAAACAGGTCTTGCCGGAGAAATGTCACTGGTAACTTACTGTGTTCTGACAGAAATTGAGTGACTTCTCGAATACCGTGTTCGGTTTCCTGGGCAACAATGTAAATTTCCAGGCGGTTACAAGTGCTTAGTATTGCGACTTCTTCAATATGAGGATAACTAAGCAGGTGCGCGATCGCGCCTTCGGTTTGTGGTTCTGGAATACTCAGCTTTTCCCGGACTTCTACTGGGGCTGTTTTATGGCTTAACCCCACCACTGCTATATTCATTTGCTAAATGGTAATTGCTAATCGGTATTTGGAAAAAGTTAGGAGTTAGGGATATTAGGAGTTAAGAGGAGCCAGTGCGTCGGCGAGCCGAAGACAGTTGCAACTGCCGTCTTTAGAGTTAGGAATAAAGCCTTGAGTTGAGAGTGAAGAGTTAGGAAGAAAACTCATAACTCCTGACTTTTCACTCCTGACTTTTTCACTCTTGACTTTTTATTCCTGACTCCTCACTCCTGGCTCCTCACTTTCTAGTGCAGCTGCACAATTTTAGGCTCATCAAACATATGAATGGTATCCACAAAACGAGCTGTTTTTGACTGGTTGGAGATAACCAGGCTTTGAGTTCTTGCTCCGCCCTTGAAGAAGCGTACACCTTGCATCAGGTTGCCACTGGTGATACCGCAAGCTGCGAACAGAACAGTTTCACCAGATGCCAGTTCATGAGCATCGTAGACCTTATCGGGGTCATTGATATTCATGGACTTCAAGCGATCAACGTTAGCTTGTTTACTTTCCCCAATCAGACCTGTTTTCACTACTTCTGGATCGTAGATCAGTTGCCCTTGGAAGTGTCCACCTAAAGCACGCATTGCAGCTGCGGAAATGACACCTTCAGGAGCAGCACCGATACCCATGAGGGCATGGATATTCGTACCGGCAAAACCACAAGATACCGCTGCGCCCACATCACCATCCGAAATCAGCTGCACTCTCGCTCCGGCTTCGCGAATTTCTTTAATCAACTCGTTGTGGCGTTCGCGCTTCATAACAACTACCACAAGTTCTTCAATAGAGCGGTTTAAACTCTCGGAGAGAATCTTGAGGTTTTCGGTTGCTGACTTGTTGATGTCCACCTTGCCCTTGGCTGCTGGAGGTGCTGCTAGCTTCTTCATGTAGAAGTCAGGAGCAGCAAATAATCCTCCTTTTTGAGAAATTGCCAAGACAGCCATCGAACCAGGTTGTCCGTATGCTACCAAGTTGGTACCTTCACAGGGGTCAACGGCGATGTCAATTTCAACTAATTCATCTGGGTTACAGAAGTCTTTGGCATCTGGACGCGAGCAAATACCGACTTCTTCCCCAATGTATAACATGGGAGCGTCATCGCGTTCGCCTTCGCCAATAACGATACGACCACGCATATAAATTTTGTTCATCCGTTCCCGCATGGCTTCCACAGCCACTTGGTCAGCGGTATTTTTTTCACCTTTTCCCATCCAGCGTGCGGATGCAATGGCGGCTTGCTCAACTACCTCAATAATTTCTAACCCAAGTGTATTTTCCACAAATGCCCTCTCAATTGCTTGGTTTTGCGTCGTTCCAGAAACCTGTTTCAGTTTTCAAGTCTACCAAAGGGCGGATACCTATGGAAAATAGTATCAACTAGCGACTATGTTAAGTTTTGCTTCTAATGTAGTGTGTAGGGGGTCGAGGGGCAGGATGTACGGATGAATCAGGGAGTACACCACACCCTTAATTTTCTATAGCCTCCAAAGCTTTCAGCGTCGCAATAGTCGCTTGAGTTCAACCTGTAACACCAGTAATGCTCATCCCCTGGTAGAGTCCGTCAATTATCAAAGTTTTGTCACAACGACCTGTACTAACATCCCAAATTTTGGGCGTTTCATCTTGGGTTAGAAACTGTTGATTGGTTGGTCGTGGTCGTTAGTCGTAGAGTCCTTTTTCAGAAGTGCATGATTTTTGCTTGTATTCCCTATTGATAACTAAGTAGGTCAACCTAATTAAATGTAAGACCTCGCTTCCATTCCTCTCCCCTAGTAGGGAAGAGGCTTTGGCTCTCCCCCTTTCCTTATAGGGAAGGGGGCTGGGGGGTTAGGTTTGTTTTATGTTTTTTAAGGTTGACGTACTTAAAAGCTACCAAAATTTTCTCGGAATTTTGTAGACAACTTTACCTGAATTTACTTGAATTTCGTTGTATCTACTATCGCCAGATGATTTTATTAACCTAAAAGTGAAAGCCTTTAAAGTAAGCAGCACCCCGCTGCTGATTGTGGCTTTACTTACTCTAAATTTGTGAATTTTATACCAATTTAGCGTCAAAGGAGTGTCTAAACTACTGCTGCAACACCAAACACTAAAAACTATTTATAAGGTAGAACCATTTTGACTAAGGGAGAGAGATTAATATGTCACTTGAGATATCGATAGCATTATTTTCATATTTGTTGGGTGTCATTATCCAATGGCTTGGATTTAGAGAAAAATTAAGAGAGTTCGACGAATATATAAATTTTCCAATAGTTTGGGCAGCAAAAGTAGTCACAATGGTTGGTTGCTTTCTAAAGGCTTTGACATGGCCTTACAGCCTAATTTTAGATAATGAACTTATGTAGTGAAAAATCAAAAACCGTATTAATATCTAGTCCAACCTTTGAAGATATAGCAGTCCGTGCAGGATTTGTGAACAACAAGATTCCCGACTTCGCAAAA
This sequence comes from Scytonema sp. HK-05, assembly GCF_963872035.1. Lineage (NCBI taxonomy): Bacteria > Bacillati > Cyanobacteriota > Cyanophyceae > Nostocales > Scytonemataceae > Scytonema > Scytonema sp. HK-05. The sequence continues at coordinate 5,815 of NZ_CAWMYC010000018.1, read as the reverse complement.
GTTGTCGGGAATCTGAGCATGGGCGATTTTTATAAATCAAATAGGATTGCTATAGCGATTTTAACTAACAAGTTACTCCATTTGTCGGGCAACTAGTTGAGCAAATAACCCCTGGGTGTTAACCAGTTCCACGAAACTACCCACCTGTACCACACGCCCAGCTTCAAGCACATAAATTCGGTCAGCATTGCGAATCGTGCTGAGGCGGTGGGCAATCACTATGCGAGTTGCATTCAACTGATCTAAACTTTCAGTGACGATCGCCTGCGTGCGGTTATCCAAAGAACTGGTTGCCTCATCCATTAAGATTATTTTCGGCTTATTCACAAGCGCCCTCGCAATCAACAATCGCTGTCGCTGTCCCCCAGAAAGATTGCTACCGCCTTCACTGATAACTGTGTGCATCCCCATCGGAAGAAGCGCGATATCATCAGCGAAACCTGCCATTTGCGCCGCCTCCAAAGCTTGCTCGTGGGACACTAATGCTCCAGCGCTGATATTCTCAAAAATTGAGCCAGTCCCAATTCGACCATTTTGCAGCACCACCCCCAGCTGCCTTCGCACTAAGGCAAGATTCAGTTGTGCCAAGTCAAAGCCGTCATAGTAAACTGTTCCTGACTCTGGAGTCTCAAACCCCAACAACAACCTTAATATTGTTGATTTCCCACTTCCCGAAGGTCCCACTATCGCGACAAATTCGCCTGGTTCTGCGTGGAGACTAACATCATTGAGAATTGGCAACCCATCGTCATGATAGCGAAAGGTAACATGGTCTAAGGCGACTCGACCCATCAAGGAACCGGGGTTTGCTTTGGTAGAATCATACTCCGGTTGTGCATGCAAAATCGGCTTTGCCCGCTCCCACAAGGGTACAATTGCCAAAATGTCAGTCAAAGTATTACTGAGGTCGCTCACCCCCCCAATAAAAATGCCCAATGCAGCATTAAAAGCCAAAAACGTACCCACCGTCAGCCCCCCTGTCTCTTGCATCGCAATAGACTCAGTCGCAAACCAAAACAACAGCGCCGAAGTGACTAAGGACAGTACCTCGTTAAATACAGAAACATTGTCTCTAATCAGTTGGAAACTAGCCTTGAGCCTGGAACGCTTGCTGTACTGCTGTGCCCAAGCCGCAAACGCCCGTTCTTCTGCCTGCGCCACCCGCAGCTTGGCTACGCCGTTAATAAGTTGTACCGTTAGCCCATTAATTTCACCATCTAGTTCTTGCTGCTGTCGCAACTGACGTATGACCAGTAAGCTAGCAACAGTAGTGACAACAGTTGTTAGCAGGGCTATACCCACCCCCACTAAAGCGAGTTGCCAACTGTAAACAAACATCAGCACCAAGTTCAGTAGAGCAAACAGTCCGCTCAATAACGTGCGTTGCGTTCCTCCCGACAGTTTCTGACGAATCTGGTTCACTGACAAGGTGCGGTTTACCAAGTCGCCAGAAGAATAGGAGCGAAAAAATGCTGGACTTAATCTCAGCAGTCGGTCCCAAATTGCAGGCTGCAACGCGCCCGAAGCAGCGTTTTCCACGCGCAGTGAAATAATCCCTTGGGACATGGCAAACGCTGTCTTTCCCACAAGAAGTGCAAACAGCAACAGCCCTATTTGCCATAACAAGCTCTTATCGCTATCTGGAATCGCATTATCTACCAAAAGCGCTGTTGCTTGGGGCACCACCATACCCAACACCGAGCCAACAATCCCAGCTACTAACACGAGAACAATGTCTTTTTGATAGCCCTTGATGCCAAACTGAAACAACGCAATGACATTTTTGACAACTTTGGGTAACGGTCGATAAAACTGGTATGCTTGCGGTGCTAGCGTTGCGGCTACTGCCTGATTGACAATTTTGCGACTTTGTGCTGCAGGGTCAAATAAAACATAACGCCTACCTGCTGGCAATAAAGCCACCGGACGGTTTTCTTGTTGGTTATAAGCCAACAGGGGACCATGCTCATGAAGCCACCAGCCATCCTCTAGGACTACGCGACGCGTGCGAATTTGCGAAGAGCGAGCAATAGCCTCTACTGGATCTTTCACTCGACTAAGGTTATCTGACTGCGCTGGCGGACTAATCGTTATCCCCATTGCTCGTCCTACTGCTCCCGCCGCCACCAGCAGCGGCGTTCCTTGCTCAAAAAATGCAGTTTCTTGCTGCGGTTGCAACACAGCAGCTAACTTAGAAAGCGCAGAGTCTACTACCTGACGATTGAGTTGTTCTCGTTGTTGAAATTGGCGAAAGGCTGTCTCTGTTTCCTGCTGTTGGAGCTTCTTTAAACAGTCGAAGAAATCAGAATGTAAATCAGCCAAAATGCTTGGCAAAAAAGCAGCATTTTCTGACTTTATTAATGATAAGTAGCGCTCAAAATTTGCTGCTGTGGGTTCCGTCTTGAATATCTCATTTAAATGATTTACCCAACCTTCTAATAGGGCTATTGCACTGGCTTCTCCCGCCGCTACTTGTGCTGCTAAATCAGTTATTGAAATTTGAGATAATTCTGTTGCCTCGATTGCTATAGCCGCTAGACCCAACGATTTTTGATTATCGACTGCTGCACCAAACAACGCCTCGAGAGCGCCTACGCTGAACAGATAATGGCGATTGGGTAAAGCCCCGCCCTCTAGTATTTTTTCCTTGACTTTTGTCGTAAATAATGCTAAAGAACCAGTTTTAACGATCCACACCTTTTCTGAGTCATCTAGTAGTAAAGGTTCATTTGCTTTGAGACGATACAGAATTTCCATTTTTCTATTACAAAAGCAGGTGGCGATCGTGGAGCGTCCAATTATCCATAGTGACCCTGATATAGCAATCCTAAATCATTGGTGAACAAGATTCCCGACTTCACCGAAGTTGTCGGGAAGCTAAGAATGCTTAATAGCTCTGTGGTAGCACTCAATGGTCCAATGGATTGAATGTAATACCTTAAATTCCGCTTGAGTAATTGCAATTAGTGCATCTTCATCCGGTACAAACATGATATAGTATCTTTTCTCTGGGGCTAGTCTCACCTGTTGCCTTCTTCGATAAATAAAATACAATTATCAATAAGTACATATAGGAGTCATATTTGATTTTTGAAAAAAACCAAGAGATAATACGGAGATAAGTGACAAGTATAATGAGGAACAATGATGAATCACCACTTGCAGCAGGCGATCGCTGAACTAGAGGAATTTATAGTTCAAAATCTAAATGCTCGTGAAGTGAGAAAAGGGTTAGCAGTAAATCGCGGTTTATCAAGGTTACTTATATGAGGAAATCCAGAGAATTCTTGGCGTTTCACTTGGTTCGATAACAGGTTGGAAACAAGTATACGAAGAAAATGGAATTGATGGTCTCAGACTAAACTACAAAGGAAGAAAGAGCTATTTGAGTACCGAGCAGCGAGAGCGATCGCTCAAGAAAACCTCAGATGTAATTATATTTCTCTTGGAGAATATCGCTGATTCTAGCGAAATTTCCGATTTTTACTATATTTTAGTCGAATTGCACCCACATAATCCGGAGAGATTAGTCGCACCTTCACTCACCAGTGTATGTACTCCCATCGGCATAGCGGCGATATCATCAGCGAAACCAGCCATCCGCGCCGCTTCGCAACCATCATCGATAGATAGGTAAATTTTCTTCTAAACGCTGAAGCCAAGGTATGATACTTTTTAGCTTTTCTCCCTCGTCTTTCGTCACCCAGTAAAACTCCCATGTTTGCTGGAGATTGAGCCAAAACTCTGCACTATTTCCACAGGACTTACGCAACTGGCATAAAGCGGGGGCAGGGCAAATAACATCTGAACATGACTTGCGCGGGAGTAGTATGGGGAATTTGCGCTTCAAGGTATGCCTAAAGACAGGAGCGATCGCCTATATCTATGTCAATTAGTCCTTACTACCTTCACAACCAGTTCTCGATTAAGTCGCACGCTGTGATTAAACCCTGTTCAGCTTTAATTTTTTCACCAACTTCAACAGCGCGTCTTTTATAATCAGGTGTCAATATTTTTTTCTGTAAAACATTAGCTATTCCATCTACTGTCAGCTTCTGTGAGTCCATGACAGCTCCCACCCCTAATCTCAGCACCTGTAGCGCATTAAAAAATTGATCGTGACCTAAGGGTTCCACCAGCAGTGGACAGCCATTACGCAACGACCGCGCAATTGACCCGACTCCGCCATGAGTAATCAGGGCGGCTGCACGGGAAAACAACCAATCGTGTGCTATAAAACCATTTGCAAACATGACGCTATCTCGCTCGATGTCTGATGGTAAATGGCTTTCATTGAAGTCTGCCCAGCCTTGTTGAATCAGAATTCGGCGACCTAATTTAGCCGCAGCGCGGACGTGAACTTCCACAACTTCCTGAGGATTTTCCACAGGCACACTGCTATATGAAAGCACTAAAGGTTTGGGTTCCCCCTCAACAAATTCTCTAAGCTCTTGACTGGGTTGCCAGCCGCTCCAATCTGGATCTTCATAAAACCAGAAACCTGTTTGATATAGTTGAGAATATTCTGGAGATAACTGGCAAAAATAGGGACTGGCAGCCAAAATAAAACGGCTAAAATCTTTGGTATTTCGCCAACTATCCTCAAAAAATGTTTGATCTTCAGTTTCTGCCATAGAAAAGCAAAGAGGAAACGGAGTAACAGAAGATCGAACCCAGCAAATATTATAAATATCTGCTACCATAGCTGCGACTGCATCCTGCAAAAGACAAGAAATTACCATATCTGCACCTTGACATGCCTTTAGCAGACAGTACAGGCTATCTTTCATGTTATGCTGGAACCCCACATTTACAGATTTTTTCATTTCTTCTGGCGACTCCGCCCTCAACATAGGCAAGTGGTTCCATTTTTGTGCATAACGTTGCACTTCTTGAGGACCTATATTTGGACGACCGAGAGGAAGTGCTTCCAGTCCAGCTTTTAAAACATAGGGATATATTGCCTCATTTACCACCATACGTACTTGATGCCCTCTAGTTTTTAGGACTTTTCCAAGTGCAATGTAAGGCAAGTAGTCTCCTAATGTACCGTAACTTGTGATGACTATAGTACTCATGTGTAGATAGTGGTGAAGGGGACTGGGGATTATGGATTGGGGATTAGGTTTACATAAGTTCTGCGGACATGCGCTTTACGAAAAATCATGGAAAGGGCAACAAAACGAGGCTTGGTTTAATAAGGGGGGAATGTTAAAAACCCCCTTTTTAAAGGGGGTTGGGGGATTTCTTCTGCCTAAGTCTTAGCCAATTTACTTAGAACATAAGTGCGCTCTTTATGGACGCAAGCCGTAATAGCTTCCGGCGCTCCAACGCTTTAACGTAAAAGTCGATAGAAAGCGCGATGGCACCGAGTGCCCGCCTGCGGCGATCGCGCAGAACGACTTTGAGTCAAGTAAATCGCCCCTATCACGTCCGCAGGGCTGTCCTTAGCACAGATCTCCCCCCTAAATGGTTACAAATCCCTTAGACGGAGAGATCCGCACTTATCTTTAACAATCCACCTGCTATCTGTTTCAAATCTTCTTCTGAGAGTTCACCGTCTGTAAACACCTGGTTGCTGGGTTGCTCTTGTGAAGGATTCATGTTCGTTCGCTTCCTATAGTAATGTCTAGTATTTACATTACTTATTGTTATGGTTTATACATTAAAACTCTTCTATCTCAAGGCAGATATCATGTATCAAAAAATATGTATCAAGTTACTTGCGGAGACAATTGTCAGTAAATCTTTCTAATCATGCTTCAGTGCGGAGCAAGTTAACATATTTCCCCCCTGAGTGCCATAACTCCTCATG
>NZ_CAWMYC010000017.1:0-23110 GCF_963872035.1 Scytonema sp. HK-05 | reverse complement strand
GAGTGACGCAAGTCTGCCTGAGCAAGTTCTGCCTGTGAACCAAGAATCCCCGCGCATGGCAGGCCGGGGAGTGTCAAACGATTAGCAGCTGCAAGCGGCGAGCAACGGATATGATAGCCCGCTATGATCGTGAGAAATTCGCGATCATTTTGCCAAAAACTGATGCAGAAGAAGCTTGGCTGGTAGCAGAAACAATTCGAGCTTCTGTAAAAGCCCTAGGCATAGTCCATGCTGCTTCAACAGTCAGTAAATTCGTCACGCTTAGTATAGGAGTTGTAAGTGTTATTCCTTCTGCCAAATTATCTGCATCTGATCTCCTGACAATAGCCCACTCATCTGTTGAGCAGGCAAAGCAGGAAGAATGCGATCGCGCTTTTGTCCCGATCTTGGGGCGCGATGCTTCCTCTGGAAGCCACCCAAAGGGCGATGGGCTACGCCCCGCCCAAGGCGATTGCACAGGTGCCAGTACCCTAAAGGGCAATCGCGTTGTGATATCAAATCCGGTAGCATCTGAATTATAAAAAAACCACAGAGACGCTGAGGGCGCACCAGAGAGAGGAAGGAGAAATCATTCCTATACAAACGGATTTGATATGATTCTATCACTCTAAAGTCTTGTAACATAGTGGTGCTAAGCTTAAAGGCAGCATCTAAACACCAAACTGGCTAATCAATATGTTTTGGCGGCGATTGGCGGCTGTACTTTCGCTCATGAGTGTCTTGTTTTGTGCCTCCCCTGCACTGGCAGACTGGACTCATCCTATGTCATTTAGCAATGCAGACTTGACAAATCGCGATTTTTCTGGTTAAAGTTTGCAAGCCGCAGAGTTTTCTAACGCTAATATGGAACTGACTAACTTCACGGGCGCTGACTTGCGAGGAGCAATTTTGAGTGCTTCTGTAATGACGAAATCTAATTTGCACAAAGCAGATTTAACAAATGCAATGGTAGATCAGGTAAACTTAACAGGGGCAGATTTGAGCGATGCTGTTTTAAAAGAAGCTCTCTTGTTCCGCGCTACATTTAATAATGTAAATATTACTGGTGCAGATTTTACTGACGCAATTCTAGATAAAGCGCAAATTAAGGAACTGTGCCAAAAAGCAAGTGGCGTAAACTCTAAAACTAACGTGGAAACTCGTAATTCCTTGGGGTGTCGATGAAGCGTGTTGGTGTCATTGGTGGCGGACAATTGGCATGGATGATGGCAGATGCCGCAAAGAAGTTGGGAGTAGAATTGGTGGTACAAACTCCTAGCATCAACGATCCAGCTGTATCCATATCAGTAGAGAACATTTTTGCCCCTGTGGATGATGCTAACGCTACGGCGGAACTCGCTAAGAAATGCGATGTCATCACCTTTGAAAACGAGTTTGTTGACATAGAAGCTTTATCAAAGTTGGCACAAGGCGTTTGCTTCCGCCCTCAACTCGAAGCTTTGACTCCGCTTTTAGATAAATATCACCAACGCTGCTATTTACGCGATTTGGGTTTACCCGTTCCTCGATTTGTCGCTTTAGACTTGGCTTTTGCTGAAGATGATGCCACTTTCAGCCAACTGGGCTTTCCTGTGGTTCTCAAAACCCGACGCCACGGTTATGACGGTCAGGGGACTTTTATAATCAAGGAAATAGAAAGTTTAAAGCAAAAATTAGAATCTCTTAACATAAAAACTGTCGAAAGTCAAGAAAATTTTCTTTTAGAAGAATATATTCCTTTTGAACGGGAATTAGCAGTCATTGCGGCGCGTTCTTTTTGTGGCGAAGTTGTCATTTACCCAGTTGTAGAAACCCAGCAGGAAGAACAGGTGTGTCGCCGAGTTATTGCACCCGCTGATATTTCACCAAAGGTGGCTGTTGAAATAGAAAAGATTGCCCGCACTTTACTAAATAGTCTCCAAGCTGTGGGAGTTTTTGGCATAGAGTTATTTCTTACGCCAGATGACAAGGTGCTGGTTAATGAAGTTGCACCGCGCACCCACAACTCAGGGCATTTCTCTATGGATGCCTGCGTGACTTCTCAATTTGAGCAGCATCTGCGAGCAGTTTGTGGTATGGAGTTAGGTAACACTGCCATGATTTGCCCGAGTGCTGTTATGGTTAACCTCTTGGGGTATGAAATTTCCCAGAGTGATTATATGAGCAAGCGCCAGCAAATAGAGCAAATTCCTCAAGCACACGTTCACTGGTACGGGAAAACTCAATCGCGTCCTGGGCGCAAGCTAGGACACGTCACCGTTTTGCTTGATAGTCACAATCGAGAGCAGGCTATGGCGAGCATCGCCCGAAATATAGAATCTATCTGGTATCGGAATTAAATATGCCAAAAATTTTCATCTGGGCACACACAACAGATTTTTGAAAGCTATAATAGTTTTGTTGCACTGCAACGTTGGTGACTGCCATAAAGTTTTTTGATCTATGTCCGAAAAGAAAAGGGAACCAAACAATTCTCGTGGCAGTAGACCGGGCTAAGTACCCGGAAACTTTAAACGAGAGACATCGGTACCCACCTGGTTTATCCAGGTCATAAACTTAGGTAAAACGGCGTCGCGGTCGACAAAAATATAAAGCTCCCTTGGTCAATTACGACATGGGAGCTTTAATTATTAAAATGAGTCAATGCCCAACGGAGGCGGGTGTAGGGGTATAAGGGTGTAAGGGTGTAAGGGTATAGGGGAACCCCAGAACGCGCAGCTCCTTGGGCTTGTATCGTGTTGGGTGAAAGGACTGTGCATTTCCCCTACACCCCACCGCCCTACGCCCTAACACCCCTTGTTGGTCAAATAGCAACTTATGAAAAAATAAAATATGATAAGTAAACAAACTTTATATGCATTTGTGCAGATCTACACATCCATAAGCTTGTTCTAGACTTCATAATTTATAAATAATGTTCCTATCTTGTCAAGGAAAATCTGTGTAAAGTCATCCTAATCAAGATACCAATAAGAGTTAAAATCGCAACAATTAAGCTAAATTTTGGTAAAAGCTGTAAAAAATTGTTAAAAAACCTGATGAATGCCGCGTTTCCAGCCTCGGTTTTCAAACTAGACAACGGTTTAACCTTGATTCATCAAGAAATTCCTACTACCCCTGTAGTTGTGGCAGATGTTTGGGTACGTGCAGGTGCCCACTTAGAAAAAGAACCGTGCTTCGGTATGGCTCACTTTTTGGAACATATGATTTTTAAAGGGACTGCGACGCTAGCGCCAGGGGTATTTGATCAGAAGATTGAAAATCGGGGTGGAGTAACCAATGCCGCGACAAGCCACGATTACGCCCATTACTCTCTCACCACAGCTGCGGTGCATCTAGAAGATACTTTGCCTCATTTGGCAGAGTTGCTACTCAATGCGGCAATACCAGAAGATGAATTTAGCCGCGAACGGGATGTTGTGCTAGAGGAAATTCGTCAATCACATGATGATCCAGATTGGATAGGATTTCACGCTCTGATCTCTAGTGTCTACCAACATCATCCTTATGGACGTTCTGTGTTAGGTAGTGAGCAAGAATTGATGCAGCAATCTCCAGAGATCATGCGCTGCTTTCACCGCAATCACTACCAACCAGAAAACATGACGGTGGTGATTGTCGGCGGAATACCCGAAGAATCTGCTGTGAAATTAGTCAAAAAAACATTTGTTCATTTTGGCGATCGCTGCTGTGATTGTCCGGAAAAAAAAGAAGTGACACCAGTGATAGCTGGAATTCGCCGTCAAGAACTTCATTTGCCTCGTTTAGAACAGGCGCGGTTGTTAATGGCGTGGACTGCACCTGGAGTAGAACAACTTTGCACTTCCTATGGTTTAGATTTGCTGTCTGTATTACTGGCGGAAGGGCGGACTTCCCGTTTAGTGCGCGATTTGCGCGAAGAGCAGCAATTGGTACAGGGTATTTGCAGTAATTTTTCACTGCAACGAGACGCAAGTTTATTTACAATTACAGCCTGGTTAGAACCAGAAAATGTAGAACGGGTGGAATCGTTAATTCGCCTTCACTTGAATGATTTAATATCGAACCCAATAAGTGAGCAGGAATTAACACGCTGTCAACGGTTGCTGTGTAACGATTATGCCTTCTCAACCGAGACACCAAATCAACTTGCAGGGCTTTATGGATACTATAACACCATCGCCCAAGCTGAATTAGCAGTGACTTATCCCTGGCAAATTCAATCTTATAGTGCAAAAAAACTGCAAGAATTAGCACAAGAGTATCTTTCACCCAATCATTACGCGGTTACAGTACTCAAACCCTGTTAGTCATGAGTCATTCGTCATGAGTTATTAGTAGCAAAAACAAATGACAAAAGACATAGACGCCCGTAGGGGAACCGTAAACCCTGCGGACAGGCTATGAATTGCGCGTAGCGTCTCCGACGGGACAAGGAAAGGTAGGACAAATAACAAATGACAAAGGACAAATGACAAATGACAACATCTGTGCAAAAATCGCATATTCATCGCACTGTATTGAACAATGGCATTGTGGTGCTGGTGGCAGAAAATCCGGCTGCGGATATTGTTGCAGCACGGATTTTTATCAGGGCTGGGAGTTGTTATGAAAACCAGGAGCAAGCTGGGTTAGCACATTTGCTATCAACGGTACTTACAAAAGGCTGCGAGGGACTTTCGAGTTTGCAGATTGCAGAACAAGTCGAGTCTGTCGGGGCGAGTTTGGGCGCAGATACCGCTACTGATTATTTTTTGCTGTCGTTGAAGACAGTCACGTCAGATTTTGCAGAAATTTTGAGTTTGGCGGCACGGATTTTGCGATCGCCGACATTTCCAGAAACAGAGGTAGAACTAGAACGCCGTATTGCCCTACAAGATATTCGCTCGCAACAAGAGCAGCCGTTTACCATTGCCTTTGACCAATTGCGGGATGCCATGTATCAAAACCATCCTTATGCAAGGTCGGCATTGGGAAATGAAGCCACAATGAGCAGCTTAACTCGGAAAGACTTAGTGCAGTACCATCAGACTTATTTCCGTCCAGATCATGTCGTGATTAGTATTGCTGGACGAATCACACCAGAAAATGCGATCGCTCTTGTGGAAGGAGTTTTTGGAGATTGGCAACACGCAACTCAGCCGGTGCAAAAACTAGATTTACCAGAACTCAACGTTAAACCCCAAATCAAAATTAAGCCCCAACAGACACAGCAGTCCATCGTCATGTTAGGTTATTTGGGACCATCGGTGCTATCTGCTGATTACGCTGCATTGAAGTTGCTCTCTACTTACTTGGGAAATGGTCTTTCCAGTCGCTTGTTTGTGGAATTGCGCGAAAAACGCGGCTTGGCTTACGAGGTATCTGCATTTTACCCAACACGGCTCTTTCCAGCATCATTTGTTGTTTACATGGGTACAGCACCAGAAAATACCCAGCTAGCCCTTTTTGGTTTGCAGACAGAAGTTGACTTACTATTCACCACGCAGCTAGAGGAAGATGCACTCCAAGCGGCTAAAAACAAAATACTAGGGCAGTACGCCTTGGGCAAACAAACCAACGCGCAAATCGCTCAGCTATATGGCTGGTATGAAATTTTGGGACTAGGAATTGATTTTGATCACAACTTTCAGGAAACAATTGCCTCTGTCACTGCTCTTGATGCAATGACGGCTGCTTCCCGATATTTACGGGAACCTTATGTGTCATTAGTCGGTCAAGAGGAAGCGGTGAATAGTGCAATTGTGTATTTCAATTCCTAATAAAGATTGAGAATACCGCAACTATAATAGTTGCATTATACACCAATTACCGATAAGTGTATTAGCATGAGATTACCCAGGGGCAATTTCCATGAAAGGCAGCATGAAAACAAGTATCTTGAGTGACTTAGGGTTTCTCAACCCGTCCGTAAATTGCTGTGGAATAAAAAGGGAGCAGAGGTATAAATCCTTGTTCGGGGTTGAAATACTGCTGTACTGTGCTGTGTCTGGACTCCTTGGCTTCTCTGCTACAGTATCGGTTGCAGCTCAACCACAACAAATCGCACAGACAACTTCGCCTGAAGCCATCAACCGTCCGACTCTGCAAGTTGGTAGCAAAGGAGAACGTGTCACGGAACTTCAAGCAGCTTTAAAACTTTTAGGCTACTACACAGGGACAGTAGATGGGGTTTATAACGAAAGTACCGTCCTCGCTGTTTCCCGCTTTCAACAAGCTGCGGGTTTGAAAGCAGATGGCGTTGTTGACGCAACGACTTGGCAAAGACTCTTTCCAAACGATCCAACGGTAGCGTCTTCTGGATCGTCACCCAACACAAGCAGGTTTCCTGTTCCGTCTGGGACTTCCAACACCAATAGGGTTGTTGTTCCTAGTTCTGAAAGATCTACAACATCAACTGCAACTACCGACACCACAGTTGAGACTTTCAACCCGGAACCAAGATCTACAACTTCAACGACAACCACTAGCATCAGAGGAAACAATTCTAAACCAGAACCAAGACCTGCAACTTCAACGACAACCACCGACACCACAGGTGCTACTTCCAACCCGGAACCACGAGCTGTAACACGCAATACAACGACCAGCACCAGAGCAGAGAATTCCAAACCGGAACCACGAGCTGTAACACGCAATACAACGACCAGCACCAGAGCAGAGAATTCCAAACCGGAACCACGAGCTGTAACACGCAATACAACGACCAGCACCAGAGCAGAGAATTCCAAACCGGAACCAAAACCTGCAACACGAAATACAACTGCTAGTTCACAAAGGACGTACACACGACAATCAACGTCTACTCGTGGCGCGACTCGTTCTGAGCAAACAGCTCGTATTTCGCCAAGCGATCGCGGCTCAACCACTCGTTCTAGGCAAACTTCTCGTACTCAAGGGAGCGATCGTCCTAGTTCAACGACTCGTACTGAGCAAATCTCTTCAATTCAATACACCTCAGAAGGATTAGCGATTTTACGTCTAGGGGCGCGTGGTTCTGAAGTTACTAAGTTGCAAAGACGACTGCAAAGGCTCGGTTTCTTGAATGAGGGCGATGTTGATGGCAATTTTGGCGCAGCAACCGAGGCTGCGGTGATAGCTTTACAAAAGCGCTATGGTTTGGATGCTGACGGTGTTGTTGGTGGAGGAACTTGGGAGGTTCTCATGCGACGGCGCGGAGGATAAACAATTCAAAATTCAAAATATAGCAATCCTAAATCATTGGTGAACAACAAGATTCCCGACTTCGCAGAAGTTGTCGGGAATCTTAGCCAAGTAGCTAAATTTTAGCTTTTGGAAAATTGGCTCTATATTTTTATAGAAACCGTTGCAAAGTTGAATTGAAACCAACCGTTGTAATACGATAAAGATACCCCCAAGAACAAGGTATTATTAAATGCCAGTGCCTAAAAAGTCTATTCTTTTTAAGAAAAAATAATAAAAACTAAGAAGATTCTAAAAAAACTTATGAGACACTTTTTATTAACTTGGCTAGGCACCGCAGTAGCATTGCTCATTACGGCTAATATTGTTCCTGGATTTTCTATAAAGAATTTTGTAGCTGCTCTTGTTGCTGCCATAATTATCGGGCTGGTAAATGCAATAATTAGACCTATTTTAAGTATTTTGACATTTCCTATTACCTTACTCACTTTTGGGTTATTTACATTTGTCATCAATGCTCTGACTCTATTGATAGCAAGCGCCTTGACTCCCCGTGAGCTTTTTGAAATTAGTGGTTTTGGGGCTGCTTTGTTAGGTTCAATTGTGCTAGCAATAGTTTCTAGTATTATTAATTATTTTTTAAGAAGAATTGATTGAAAGAATTGACTTTTGTAAGAAGTCTATTATCAATTAGTTTGGTAACATTTGAGCAACAGCTAGCGTTACCGCTCCTGGTTGCCCATCTAAACGGAAAATTTGTTTAGCAACTAGTAACCTCTCCCCTAACTTTTCTGTTGTTCCCTCACTCTCGGGAGACTCTAGGGGGGTGAACTCAGAGGCTGCACACAAAGCAGCAGCTTCCGCCACGCTAGGGGTTCTCACTTCTTTGGCGACAACTTTAGATGGGTTGGGGACTGAGACTTTGTTGAGAACATCAGAGGGAAAGGTTTTCAAAGGCAAATTGCGCTGCTGGCAAAGTTCCACTAAACCAACTTCATGAGATTTAAGATCAATGGTGGCAATACCTGCGATCGCACTTTCTGCCAGTTGATTTTCTCTAAAAACTTGCTCAATTGCCCTTTCAATCAACTGTCGTGAAGTTCCCTTTGTGCATCCAATTCCCACCCACAAAACCCGATGGCTGCTTGCTACTTCCATCATTTGCCTCTTTAATTTATACTTACTTAAAATTTTAAAATTATAAAGTTTGAGTAATTTTTTTGCAAAGAAATACAGTATTAATACCATCAATACTTTTGCCACTCATACGTAAGCCCATATAATTAGGAAAAATTGAAGCAGCTTGATACAGACTTTGATTCCAAGAATCTACCGCAAGTAAATACATTTCACGTTTAGCCAGGGTGAAATAGTCAACACAGGTGTATCTATCACTCGTTGTAAATTCAACAAAAAACACCAGTGTGGCAAATGACTACGGAAATAGAGCAGAAAAACGCCCTCAGAGTAAGTGGCGTAAGTCTTTTTATATCTCATTTCCAAATACACAGTTCACCTGCAGGAGCATAGTTGTATGGCATCAATCACAAGCTTAAAGACAAAAGTTAAAACCAAAGTCAAAAAGCTAACAGTATTATTTGGCAGTGCTGCTGTGATGGCATTGGGCATGAACGCCTCAGCAATGGCAGCAACAATGTACGATGTCACCAACTTAGGTAATGTAGGTCAATTTTATTTCAATTACGCCTTAGGCATTAATGATGCAGGTCAGGTGGTAGGTTATTCAGGTATTGTTCCTAATCGCGCCTTTTTATGGAACAGCAGCACTGGCATGACTGACCTCGGCACCCTTCCAGGAGGGAGGGACAGTTACGCGTATGGCATCAATAATGCAGGACAGGTGGTGGGGTCTTCAGATGGCCAGGGCTTTTTGTGGACCAGTAGCACTGGCATGACTGCCCTTGGTACGAGTGCTGCCAATGCTATCAATAATGCAGGACAGGTGGTGGGTGGGGAGAATCGCGCTTTTTTATGGAGTAGCAGCACCGGTAGTACTGATCTTGGTACCCTCCCAGGTGGGTCTTCCAGTCGCGCCTCTGACATAAATGATAATAGCCAGGTGGTGGGGACATCCAGTACCAGCAATGGCACATCTCACGCCTTTTTATGGAACAGCAGCACTGGTATGACCGACCTCGGCACCCTCCCAAACAAGAATTCCAGTTCTGCCTCCGCTATCAATAATGCAGGTCAGGTGGTGGGGAGTTCAGATAGCACCTTCAACGGTCGTCGCGCCTTTTTGTGGAGCAGCAGTACTGGCATGGTTGACCTCGGTCTGCCGCCAGGTCGATATCCTGCTTCCGATAATGACTCTAGTTATGCCAATGATATCAATGATTTAGGAGAGGTGGTGGGGAGTTCAGATAGCACCTTCAACGGTCGTCGCGCCTTTTTGTGGAGCAGCAGTACTGGCATGGTTGACCTTAACACCCTAATTGACCCTGGGATAAGGCTGGATACAGCAACAGCTATTAATAACAAAGGTCAGATTGTCGGTTATAGCAGAGCAGGTTCATATGACTATCGTGCTTATTTACTAACTCCTAAATCATCCACACCAGTGCCAGAACCCTTGACAACAGGCGGTAGCATACTTGCAGGAGGTGGTTTAGTCTATCTGCGTCGCCGCTATGGTCGCCTATATCGGTCGCAGAACAAGCCCCTACAAGAATAATTTTATTCACCACTGCTTCGACCATTCCAGACATTTGAGTACATTTGTACCGGGGGAAGTTCCGTTTCAACTGCATGACGACTCAACCACCTGGAGCCAACCCGGACAAATATTCTTACTCCTGCGCGCCTGCTACGCGCAGACTCCGCACGACACCGGGATAGTCATTAAACTCTGCAAGCATCAAAGCTGTATAACCACCCTGATTTTTGACATTCACGTCTGCCCCAGCCTGTAGCAACAATTGCACCGCCTCGCCATAACCCCGTGAAGCTACCCACATCAATGCTGTCGCCCCTGCTGAGTCTTGCAAATTCACATCTGCTTGCTTTGCCACAAGCTGGTGGATCACGCCTACATGGTTGCGTTCTGCTGCCTTAATCAAAGCGGTTTTTCCATCATCGGCTTTTGTATTGACATCAGCACCATAATCTAGTAATAACTTCACGATTTCAGTGTGTCCCTGCGTTGCTGCTAGTGTCAACGGAAACTCACCCAAGTTTTTTTCGTTCACATTCGCTCCTTGACGCAGCAGTGCTTCAACAATTTGGCTGTGTCCCTGCAAAGCTGCTAAAAGTAGCGGTGTATCTCCTAAATGGTTCCTGATTTGCACATTAGCATTTTGGCTGAGTAAGACTGCTACCACATCGGTATAACCTTCTACCACAGCAAGGTGCAAAGCTGTTTCTCCATCTTTATCTTGAAGATTGACATCAGCACCGTGAGCAAGTATTGCTGTTGCGATCGCACTATGTCCCGCTGCTGCTGCTGCTGATAAAGCCGTACTCCCATCAAGGTTTCGCAGCTTTACATCAGCCCCTGCTGCTAACAGTGCTTCCACAACTTCCAAATGTCCCAAGTCTGCCGCAACCATCAATGCGGTTTCTCCCTCTTCATCTTGAGCATTGACATCTGCATGAGTTTGTAGTATTGCTTGTACAACTGCGGTATGTCCAGCGCGTACTGCCACCTCAAAAGCTGTGTCCTCATCTTTATCTTTGACATCTACCTTGGCACCAGCAGCAAGCAAGGCTTGCACTACATCCGTGTGTCCTTTGAGGGCGGCTACCATCAAGGCAGTGCTGCCATCTTCATTCGTGGCATTGACATCCGCACCTCTAGAGAGTAAAAGCTTTACAATGTCAAGACTGTTAGCACTCGCTGCTAACATCAAAGCCGTCAACCCATAGCGCTTTCTTTTCAAGTTGATGTTGGCACCTGCATCAAGAAGCGATCGCACAATTTCCGTGTAGCCTAAATGAGCCGCAAACATTAAGGGCGTAGTGCCATCGCGATCGCCCGTGTCTACAACAGTATTAGCATTCAACAGTGAATGCACCTGCTTGATATCACCATTTTTAGCAGCCGACAGCAGCAAGATATCGTTATTTTTAATCATTAGTCATTGAGTCATTAGTCATTAATTGGGAGCCGGAAGGTGGAGATCACAACTGGTGGAGTTTTTCCGATCTCCCTCATCTGTCAATCTCATCTTCCCATCTACCTATTCCCAATTAGGTTATGCTAATTTTTATGAAGATTTAAGGATAAGGGGAACAGCTATGAATTTGGAACTTTCACCATCAGTAAAATACTGGTCAAACTTCTTTCACCCAGTCTTAATGTGGGCGCTCTTACTACTTTCGTTATATGCAGCATACCTAGGACTGCAAGTCCAACGTACCAGAAATGCTGAGGGTGAACAAAAGAAAGAATTAGTAAAAGGTAGATACAACGTTAAACACTACCAAATCGGCTCTATACTTTTGGCTTTGATGGTGACAGGCGCTGTTGGTGGTATGGCTGTCACCTACATCAATAACGGCAAGTTGTTTGTTGGACCTCACCTACTAGCAGGGCTTGGTATGACAAGTTTAATTGCCTTCTCTGCTTCTCTGTCGCCTTTTATGCAAAAAGGGGCAAATTGGGCGCGTATGACTCATATTTTGTTAAACTTTGCCCTTTTAGGTCTATTTGTTTGGCAGGCTCTTAGTGGCGTGGAAATTGTCCAAAGAATTCTCAGTCAAGCATAGTAATTAGTTATGAGTCAAGAGTCAATAGTCAAGAGGATTCTCCTGACTATTGACTCTTGACTTAGCGCTTTTTATTGGAATTGATCGGAAAGGGAATACCACATGATTGGTGAAAATTTTCCTGCACTTTGCGAGTCAAGCGGCGGGAAACTTGGCGGACAATTTGGTTAAGTAGGCGATCGCCTGTAGATTCAATTAAAGACTTGGGTAATCGCTGAATAAACTTGGGAAAGTGAATATCGACTGTCAAATCCAATTCCCATTCGACTCGTGTCATTTCACCAAAGCTGATTGAAGCATCGTTGACCACGTTTTCTACTAATCGTAGGGAAGAGCGGTAGTCTACATCATAACCAGGAGGCTGATAGTCAGGAACAGCGATCGTACGGGTACGGTAGACCCCTTCCTCTGGCGGTAATAGTTCCAAACCAATTTTTGGCTCTACTTCATAACCAAAAGCGCCAAAGCGACCGATGACTAAAGCATAGCCATTTTCCCCCAGAGGTTCCACTTTCATCGGTTCAGCACAGCGCGAAAACCATGAAGCGTGACTATCGAGATATTCTGCAACGGTTTCAGGTGCAGCGTACATTTCCATACAGTCGCTATAACGACCGTAAAACCTTGTTGGTGTCCCTACAGCTTTCTGTTGGGTTGCCTCAGGTGCTTCTTCTAGAGTCGATGTCACGGACAAGACTGCTTCAGTTGTTTCAAACGATTGATAATCCTGGTTTTTTGAAATCATAAAACGTTTCTTCTATAGTGAGAGCATTTGTCTAAATCAAGAATTCCCCTCGGAGGGACAAAGTTTCGCACTAAATCCCCATTTTGGCGGAAATCTCAATCATCTGTCATGTAGTTCATCTAATCTCTACATAATCTCTACAATAGAAAACTGAAAACCCTTCGGGTTCGCCAGTTCCCTACGGCGGGAAACCCGCCTTCAGGACTGGTCTCAACAGATACTAGTTTTCTAGGATAGCGCTTATTATGAAAGCATTAGTAGCAGGGGCAACAGGTGAGACAGGTCGCCGGATAGTACAAGAACTGATAGCGCGGAATATTCCCGTTCGTGCCTTAGTGCGGGATGTACAGCAAGCAAGGAGTATTTTGCCAGCGGACGCCGAGTTGGTGCAGGGCGATGTGTTAAAACCAGAAAGCATAACTGCTGCTTTGGGAGACAGCACAGTACTACTGTGTGCCACCGGCGCAAAACCAAGCTTTGACCCGACCGGACCTTATAAAGTGGATTATGAAGGAACTAAAAATTTGGTAGATGCAGCAAAGGCAAAGGGAATTGAGCATTTTGTCTTTGTTTCTTCTTTGGCTGCTTCTCAATTGTTCCATCCACTGAACTTGTTCTGGCTAATTTTGGTTTGGAAAAAGCAAGCTGAGGAATACCTCCAGAAAAGCGGTCTGAACTATACTATTGTGCGACCCGGTGGTTTAAAAAATGAAGATAACTCCAACTCAATTGTGATGCAAAATGCTGATACATTGTTTGACGGCAGCATTCCCCGGCAAAAAGTCGCCCAGGTTTGTGTTGAGGCATTGTTTGAGCCAGCAGCAAAAAATAAAATTGTAGAGATTGTTGCGAAGGAAAACACTCCCGCGAAAAGCTTTGGAGAACTTTTTGCGAATGTCGCCTAAGTTAAGTACTGGGTACTGAGTCAAAAGTTAATAGTATAATAGCTATTGACTTTTGACTCATTTTGTGAAAATTTCCTGAATGAGTGCGTCGAACACTGTTGTTATACTTTGATGACAATAGCAGGTAACTGTAAGGAGTCGGACTCTGAAAAAAGGCTTAGAACGCAAAGGCGGCGTTGAACAACTCATAGGACCAATAGCCGCGCTTCTTGGCTTCGTATGTTTGTTGCAGTGGTATGTCTTTGGAGATTTGCGATCGCATTCTGATCCCACCTTTGGCAACAAACAGCCTCCCTTAGTTATGAAAGGGGGCGACCCTTATATCCGCGCTTTAATGCGAACTATCTCAGCGAGTGAAGCAAGTAGCTTTCGTCCTTATTCAGTGTTGTATGGTGGACAGCACGTTGACAACCTCAGTCGCCATCCTCAGGTATGCGTCACCATTGTCACAGGTCCCAACAAGGGAAATTGTTCTACCGCTGCTGGCAGGTATCAAATCATTAATACTACCTGGTATAATCTAGCTCCTCGCTATCACCCAAAGCCAGGACAATTTATGTTTTGGGTGTCTTATAGTTTTGAACCAGAGTATCAAGACGCAGTGGTTTACCGCTGGCTGAGCGATCGCCAATTCTGGGGAACTGATATTTCTCAACAGTTGCGCCAAGGAAAGTTACAAGAAGTTTTGCGGCGGCTGTCTCCTACTTGGACAAGTTTGGGATATGGTATTGAAACTAATTCTATGAGTCGTTCTTTACCACAGATTTATCAGAAAATTTTGCAAGAAGAATTAAAGGCGGCTGGAAAATCAGTGTGAGGAATGCAGTAGGCATTTCTATAGCAGTCCGCCCTTGGATTTGTGAAATACCTCCCCCAAGTCTTCCTTGTCTTCGGGAGCATCCCAAATGTTTGAGTTTATTTTAAAACGCAAAGGGTCGCAGAGGTTGGCGCAAAGGAACACAGAGTGTGAATCAGAGCTACTTTGTTTTGCGTTTTGAAAAAATTGGGATGCTCCCTTGTCTTCCCTTTTTCACAGAATCAAAGAGGATTGCTATATGTGTTGGCTGTCCTCATCATTTTCTCCAATATCTGCCAACCCATGACATTAGTCCTACTCAAGATTCCTACGAAAGTCATGTCGGGTTTATGACTTCCATACCTGTTGTATGACAGAGTGAATTTCTATCTTAGATATTAAGTCGGCTAAAAGTTGCACCGGCTGAATCCAAGATAATTGAAAGGAGATTTATTGATGAAACGCATTATCGCAGGTACAATGCTTGCTCTACCATTAGTTATTGCCTCGATACCAACACAGGCATCGGCATTCGAGGTTATCGTAAACCCTCGCGTTCACACAGTTCCAGCTAGAGCCGTAGTTGCTAGGCGAATTGAACGGCAGCGGTTTGAACGGCAGCGGTGGGTTCCTGCACATTGGGAGAGAAGACAAAACCGCCGGGTATGGGTTCCTGGTCACTATGAGCGTTACTAGGAGCAAACTGAGCTCAACTTGACCGATTTTTAGTTAACTTAGGGGATGTATGAAGGGTGCGAATACCTGGTTAGAGGCAATGCCCACATTAACTCTAACCAACTTACCGGTCAAGTTTAGGGAAGGCAAACAACTTTAAGCTAAGCAAGTATGAAATAAAGCTTTAATTAGAATTCTATAAAAGATTTAAAAGGTTCTACCTCAACGAAAAATATTTTGAGATTTTCAACAAATAACTTGACATTCTGAAAATGAATATTATGTCCAGAACTCTTAATAACTTTGAGCAAACAATATTTACAATTTTTAGTCATTTTTGTATTTAAATCTATAAATTTTTCATCATACTCTCCTGCTAATAAAAGCAAAGGATTTTTATTCTCCTTCAGTTTTGTCCATAAAGAATGTTGAGATCCAGTCCCCATTAATCGCAGTGATTTCGCTAATTCAATGGGATTATTTTGCAAACGAACTTCTATAAGGTGCTGAAATTGGGAATGATTTTTGATGGAGCCAAAAATAGGTTGGTTGTACCAGTTGGATAGAAAAACAGCAAAATCATTCTTATTAACGCTTCTTTCTAATTTTCTGGCTATTTGCTCATCACGTTTAACTCGTTCTACTCGTTCTGCTTCTGTTGACAAACCAGGAGAAGCTGATTCTAAAATCACTTTAGAAAAACGTTGAGGAAAATGTAGGGTGAGGTATAAAGCTAATCTCCCTCCCATAGAATAACCAACCAAAAAGCATTTGGTAATTTTTAAATCATTTAGTAAATTGATTACGGCATGGGCAGTGTTTGGCATTGTATAACACTCATCACCGCCCAAAACTTTGGTTTCTCCATGTCCAGGAAGGTCAACTGCCAGACAGTAAAATTCATGAGAGAGTAATGAGATAGCTTGATCAAATTCATGGGTGTTACCCATGAATCCGTGTAAAAAAAGAATCAGTGGTTTATCTGGATTGCCACTGAAAGAATAGTGAAATTGATAATTTTCAATCATCATATTTAGTTTAGAAATGGTGTGCTTTGCATATATTTACGAAATTAACTCCTGTTTTTTGAAAAATGCAAATTGCACACAAGTCCCCTAGGGTAAAAACCTATCCAATGCCGCTTTAAGTTGTTCCAGTTCAACTTCAATATCGCCCTCTTTTGCCGCTCTAGCAATACACTCTGTTAAATGTTCATCTAGGACAATTCGCGCCACCCGATCCAGCGCTCCCCGCACTGCGGCAATTTGGAGTAATACATCAGGACAAGGGCTACTTTGCTGCACCATTGTTTTGATGCCGCGAATGTGCCCTTCTATACGTGATAGCCGATTGACTATTCGCCGCAAAGACTCTTCGCTATGAACGTGAGAATGAACCGACTCTTCATGGTTATGAATGTGCTGTGTATTGTCTTTGTCTGTATCGTTAAAGAGGAAATCCTTATCCTGTTTAGAAGTAGGTAAGGACTGTTTTGTTAATCGGTTCGATCCATTCATAGGTTTTTACAGAGGTGCTGCCAGTAAATAAGATCCTAGCCTAGAGAAGAGAGGAGGGGATGGGGGGGGATGGGCAGTAGAGCGAGTGGAAGGAGTGGGGGACAATAACTAATATCACCTGATAATTTGATAAATCTAATCATAAATAACTTACATAATCCTAGATTTGGAGGATTAGGCAGAGGAAACGAAACCTGGAACAATCAGCGAACGTCAATCAACAGTGATTCTCATCAAACCTGCAAAAATAGTTATAGAAAGATTTTTCACGATTAAACAACAATTCGGCTGAAACATTAGGTTGTGGTTATGCGATCCAAACTACCCCGGTCAATACGCCAACTAAGTACTCATGTGTTAGCCATAATTTTGGGAGTTTTGCTAACTGTTGGTACTTTGCGAGTCTCACCCTCCCAAGCAGAACCTGCACCAAGTTCCGTGGCTGCTGAATCTCCACAACTCGTTGCCCAGAGGCAATCACCCGCGACTGGTGCTATTGGTAGTAGTAGCTTTGTCACAGCAGCAGTCAATCGCGTTGGTTCAGCAGTCGTCAGGATAGATACTGAACGCACAATTACCCGACGTGGCTCTGATCCGTTCTTTGACGATCCCTTTTTCCGGCGGTTTTTTGGTAACGGTTTCCAAGGGCAGTTGCCTCCTGAGCAATTACGCGGTCTTGGTTCTGGTTTTATTATTGATAAGAGTGGGTTAATTCTGACCAATGCCCATGTGGTGGACAAGGCTGATAAGGTGACAGTCCGCCTTAAGGATGGACGCAGCTTTGAAGGAAAGGTACAAGGCGCGGATGAAGTGACGGATTTGGCAGTGGTCAAAATTAATGCTGGTGGTGATTTACCAGTTGCACCCTTGGGTTCTTCAAATAATGTACAGGTGGGTGACTGGGCGATCGCAGTCGGTAACCCATTAGGATTAGATAACACCGTTACCCTAGGAATTGTCAGTACCCTCAGACGTTCTAGCGCCGAAGTTCGTATTCCCGACAAGCGCTTAGAGTTCATTCAAACCGACGCCGCTATCAACCCCGGTAACTCTGGTGGACCACTCTTGAACGGTCAAGGTGAAGTCATTGGCATTAACACAGCCATTCGTGGCGACGCTATGGGTATTGGGTTTGCCATTCCCATAGATAAAGCTAAAACAGTCGCAACCAAACTAGAACGAGGAGAAACAATTGCTCATCCATTCATCGGTGTGCAAATGGAAGAGTTAACGCCCGAACTAGCAAAGCAATTCAACTCTAACCCGAATTCTCCTATTCAGTTGCCAGAAATTAATGGTGTTTTGGTCAGGCAAGTGGTACCCAACTCCCCAGCAGCTGCTGCGGGAATACGTCCAGGGGATGTGATTGTTCAGGTTGATGGACAACGCATCACTAAGGGCGCACAGTTGCTTGACATTGTGGAAGCTAGCCGTGTTGGTCAGGAATTACAGTTGAAAGTACAGAGGGGCAACCGGACACAACAGCTATCAGTACGCACAGCTCAAATGCAAAATGCTTCGTAAAAATCTTGGACTTTGATAGAAACCCGGTTTCTTTTATTTAGAAACCGGGTTTTTTTTGTCAACGTCCTTTTGTCAGAAACTGACGCAAACTCAGCAAATTCAGAGTTTGCCCCAAAGAAAGAGGTAGAATTGTCACTCCCTCTACGCGGGACTGCACCCAACCTTCTCCCCAGTACCATTCGTGAAAGCCGTCTATTCCTTGACTCAGCAACAAACGCAGGCAGTTGGGACGTGCCACATCTACTTGATGATGAATCGAAACTGGTCCAATCCGGGTGGTAAACTCGAATCCAGGATGCAGTTCTTCTGGCATTGCGGTAGCAAAGCGACCTGAAGGGAGCCACTTTTCTAGTTCCTTCGGACGCAGCAGACTGTCGTGAATTGCAGTGAGGGATGCATCAACCTCTATCCGTATTTGGCTTTGTTGATAATTACCCAGCATTTTTCGTAATTTGTAATTTGTAATTCGTAATTCGTAATTGCTTCTCTAATTACAAATTACTATTTATTAATTATGAGTTAATTTCAGACTCCCATGCATTTTATACAAGGGATTCTTAGTTCTAGCCCACATCCCTTACAGGATATATATTCACTTTAGCGCTTTCCATATAGGCACATAGATAGCAATTCATTTGCGCGCGCGAGTATTTTCTTGCTCTATCTCGGCAAACATCTCTGCCTTAACCTTATTTAGGTTGACAAACTTCAGCTTAATTGTTAGCTTCGCTTGCTTGATGGCATGATTCTAGCTCACTCATTACACATATGTTTAAGTTAAGTTTTGTTATACTAAGATAACTATCATTCCCATGCAAAAAGCAGGGAATTTCGCTAAGACATTAAAGGCATAGGTTTTTTTCATGGCGGATCAATTAATTCGCGCCACAGCAGCTGAAGGCGGAATTCGTGCAGTCGGTGCAATTACCACACGCTTGACAGAAGAAGCACGACAACGTCATAAGCTTTCCTATGTGGCAACGGCTGCACTGGGTCGAACCATGACAGCAGGCTTGTTGATGGCTTCTAGTATGAAACGATCTGGGTCTAGAGTCAATATCCGGGTGAAAGGCGATGGACCTTTGGGTGGTATATTGATAGACGCAGGGTTAGATGGAACAGTACGGGGCTATGTAGAAAATCCAGATGTGGAACTGCCTCCGAATAGCAAAGGTAAGCTTGACGTTGGCGGTGCAGTTGGTAACGGTTTTCTTTACGTTGTCCGCGATGTAGGATACGGGTACCCATACTCCAGTACGGTAGAACTCGTTTCTGGTGAAATTGGGGACGACGTAGCTCACTACCTGATTACTTCGGAACAAACACCTTCAGCTCTTGTTTTAGGGGTTTTTGTAGGAGCAAGCGGGGTGACTGCTGCTGGAGGGTTACTGGTGCAAGTTCTGCCGAAAGCCGCTAGAGACGAAGCCCTAGTGGAAACTTTGGAATCACGGGTAGCCGGATTATCAGGGTTTACACCTTTGTTGCAAGCAGGCAAATCATTAACAGACATCTTTCAAGACCTACTGGGAGATATGGGGCTTACTATATTTCCCGAAAGCCAAATTCTACGCTACCACTGTGGTTGCTCCTTTGACCGCGTACTAGGAGCATTGAAAATGTTGGGTGAAGCAGAACTGCAAGACATGATTGTCAAAGATAATGGGGCTGAGGCAACTTGCCATTTTTGTGGTACAGTTTACCAGGCAAGTCGAGATGACTTGGCTCAACTTATTGTAGATTTACAAGCAGAGGCTTCAGCAAGGGTATAAAGTATAAAACAGTACTTTAAGAAAAGGGAAGACATGGTATAAGTGGAGGAAATATGATTGTGCAACAAGTAGCTTTTTGGTAACACAGAAAGTTACTATGGCAAGGGCAAAAGTTTGGATCTATAACAGATCGCTATTCTATTATTTTGGTGTGAGAGATGACACAGCGGGACATACCAGAAAGTTGGTTACCAGGCGAAGCAAGAGAGCCAGATAATAATATGACTAGAGCATCCCGAAAGCAACAACTTAGTGGAACTCATGCGTCTGGTGTCCCAGCTACTGGTTCTACTTTCAAGCAGGTCGTGAAACGCTCCGAACAAAGTGATTCAGAAGAAATAGCAGTAGAAAACGATCCAAAAGAAATAGTTTCAAACAGTAGAAGTAGTTGGAAATTGCCCAAATGGACCAAAAGCTGGGTGTTGTGGACGTTATTGTTAGCGTTGGTTCCTGGGGCGATCGCCTTCATGGCGACAGGGATGTTACTCAAGCTGCCATCTGCACCAAACTGTCCAGCGATTTTCTGGCCCTTAGCAAGTGCGTCGGTGCGGTTGCATTGCGCTCAACTAGCAGCTTCTAAGCAGACGGTGAAAGACCTTCTACAAGGGATCTCCCTCGTGAAGGAACTGCCAAAAAATCACCCGCTTCGTGGAGAGATTGACCGTTTGATAGAAGAGTGGTCACGCGATATTCTGCAACTAGCCGATCAGAGTTTCCAGGCTGGTCGGCTAGACGAAGCGATTGAAATTGCTCGGCAGGTTCCGCAAGAGGAATCTGCTTATCAATTAGCACAAGAGCAAATTTCTAAATGGCAGTCCACATGGTCGAAAGCCGAAGACACCTATAAAGAAGCAGAAGCTCAACTGCGCGAACAGAACTGGCACCAAGCATTTATGCTAGCCGCCAGATTGTTGCGTGTGAAGAATGAATATTGGACAACGACTAAGTACGACCAGTTGAACCGTCTGATTGTGAGTGCGCGCGAAGATGGTGATAAGTTAGCAAAAGCGAAAGGTTTCGCTGAAAATAGAGGAGTAGATAATCTCCTAAAAGCCATCCAACTGGCAGAGTCAGTTCAGCCGGACAGTTACGTTTATCAAAAAGCTCAGGAAGTTCTTCCAGAATTTGGACGCAAAATGCTGGAGTTGGCACAGGCAAAGCTGGATCGACGGGACGCAGACGAAGCGATCGCCATAGCCCAAAAAATTCCTCTCAGTACCAAGTTGCAGTCCGAAACAGAGGGCTTTATTACCTTAGCACAAGCGCAAAAGAATGCATGGTTAGGGACGGCTTCCGGTTTAGAGGAGGCAATTGCCCAAGCTCAACAAATAGATGCTTCCAAACCAGTGTATGAAAAAGCGCAAACACTCATTGCAGGCTGGCAACTAGAAATTCAAGATGTCGCCCATTTGGAGAAAGCAAGATCACTAGCAAGTCTTGGTTCAATTAACGATTACGCAGCAGCTATTGCTGAAGCACAACAAATTCCTGCTAACAACCCTCGCGGACAAGAAGCAAGAAAAGAAATTGGTGGTTGGGTTGCTCAAATACAGACCATCGAAGACCGTCCGTATTTAGATCGTGCTGAACAGGCAGCAATGCTTGAGGACGTGAACTCTCTACAAGCGGCGATCGCCGAGGCAAGTCAAATCCGGCGGGGTCGTGCATTGTATCGAGAAGCACGCACAAAAATTGCAAATTGGACGGCAAAGATTCAACGTATTGAAGACCAACCCTACTTGGATCGGGCAAAAGACTTAGCTAACGCTGGCGATTTACCCTCTGCTATTGCAACAGCCCAACAAATTGCCTCAGGACGAGCACTTTCGGGTGAAGCGCAAGCCGCAATAGATGACTGGCAAGGGCAAATTCGTGCCAGAGAAAACTGGAAGAAAGCGCGGGAAGTCGCAGTCACTGGGACTCCAGAAGCTTTGGCAGAGGCAATTAGGATCGCAAATAGACTACCCGATGGTAGTTCCTTACGCGGTGATGCTAATGTCGCTATTGACCAATGGAGTGAGCAATTGTTAGACATAGCCCGCGCTCAAGGAGAATCTGATATTCCTAGAGCGATTGAGACAGCCAGGCTAATTCCACGAGGAACTGCTGCTTATAGCGCCGCCAGAGAACAAATTAGAACATGGCGGGAATACCTCAATCCTCAGCCACAAGAATCTCCACAAGAATATCCACAAGAACCTGCACAAGAATCTTATCCTGAGCAACCAACGACTATCGAAGGGCAGTAATTCTTAATTGAACCCTATTGACATTTGCACAGACATACCACTGAGTAACCCAACCTACGTATGCGGACGTGAAATGTGTAGAATTTCTCCCATTGGGGAGAATCCTGCCCGTATGTAAATCCGCCCTTCTGCTTCATGAGCCGCCATTAGGAAAGCGACGGAAACACCCACGTCGAAGGCTTCACGCACTAGCCGGGTTGTCAGCGCGCCTGCCACACCGCGTCGGCGGAAGGGAACACGGACGCCGATACCCGCAATCTCTGTCATCCCACTATCCGGCACAGAACACACCCCAGCTCCCACGGGTTCGCCTGTCGCCGTGACACGCGCAAGGACTGCAATCTGTCCTGCTGCCAGACTCGCCCGAAGTCGTGCGACAGCATCAGAATCTGGCGGGGGAGCGCCGTAGGCTTCATTTTGAACTGCGACGGTGGCAAGTAGTTCCGCGTCAGTGACTGGCACGACCAATTCGATATCTGGAGGCAAGGGCAGAATCTGCTCTGAACCAGGAATGCAGGTCATGAGTTCAAGACGCCCCTCAACGACGAAGCCAGCAGTTAACAGCGCGCCCTCAACAGCTGGTGCGAGATGCGCAATGTATTCGAGGCGTGGTATCCGCGAACGTCGTTCGTAAGCGGTAATCAGAGCAGCAACGTCAGCAGACGACGGTGTGGCGACATCATCGGGAATAGCGTAGTTGAGGAACGGGTTGTCATTGTGGGGGCTAAAGGTTCCCAGGAATGGGCCAATTCGCTCTGTGCTGCGTTGGCAGCTTGCCGCAAATCGCAGGTATGCCTGAATCTGAGAGTCCATATAATATCATGTTCGCTTAATTGCCCATAATAAAACTTATTTGTAGTAAGGACTTCAGTCCTAGCTTAATCACTAAAGAGGACTAAAGTCCTCACTACGAACTTCCTGCC
Source organism: Scytonema sp. HK-05 (assembly GCF_963872035.1). NCBI lineage: Bacteria > Bacillati > Cyanobacteriota > Cyanophyceae > Nostocales > Scytonemataceae > Scytonema > Scytonema sp. HK-05. The sequence continues at coordinate 157 of NZ_CAWMYC010000017.1, read as the reverse complement.
GGTTATATAGCGCAACTCAATTGAATGAAGTAATTATTTATCTGTGTCCATCTGTGTCCATCTGTGGTTCATTATTTCTTTGGTGTACCTTACTCCGGGTTCTTACCGAAAAATGGGGTTTAAAGCCCCGCCGTTTAGTGGCGGCTTTTTATTAACT
>NZ_CAWMYC010000016.1:0-24169 GCF_963872035.1 Scytonema sp. HK-05 | reverse complement strand
TCGGAGATAAATACATCAGGGTGAAAAAATAGTATGACTCACTCCATTTAACTCCGAAATTGTGTTTTCTAGTAATGAGTCTATTCTTGTGACATCCTCCCACACCATTCGGACATCTCCTCCCGCGTTGAGCGTCAACCAACGCGGGAGGAGATGCCCTCGTCGCCGTCCGGCTTAAAGAGCGCCACGCTCACGGAGTACCGTTATAGTGGGGGACGAGGGCGCGAATTAGTTAAAAGTTTTTTTGTGATTATGTGATTAGAGTAACACTTTCACTAAATAATCGATGAGGTAGTTAAAGTACGCCCTCAACTCCACAGCTGCTTCAGTTGAGACTTGCGCTGAATTTTCCCAATAGCTTATGTACTTATCTTGAATCAACTTGAATGCTTTCACATATGTCTCAACTGACGGCTGATGGTGAGTGATGATTCCTTGATAAAGTAAACCGGGTTCAATTCCATTTTCCAAACAGCTTCCAAGCAGCTTTAAATATCTACCAAGGTTATGACGAAATACTTCTCTTTGGGGATGTTGCGAACCCAATAACTCATCTGCTACTTCTTGTGCTAATTCTTCTCGATGAGCTAGTAGCCAAAATCCTGCTTCTAGACAAGCTGCTGATTGTGCGTCTAAGCTTGGCAGTGACGTAGTTAGCTGTTGGATCTGTGCTAGAGATTTTTGGAGTTTGTGCTGTTTGCCTTGAATATCTGCAAGGCTTGCTTCCCGGTCTGAACGCTTATTATCCTCTAGCTCGCGGATCAAATCTTCAACACTTGGTTTGATGTTCTCAATAATAATATCTGTCTGCTCCTTTAGCACGTCCAGCACTTGCTGACGCAATTCATACTCTAATAACTTGTCTAACCGATTTTTTGTACTATCTTGCAGAATCTTGAACTGGTGTTGTAACTGCCCAATAAGGAACTCCAGACGTTGTTCTGTGTGTGGTAAACCTTGATAGAAATGTCGTTCCAAAGAATCGACTCGTTTTTGCACAGATTTGATAGATGCTGTATTCAACCAAGGGCTGATGATAAATACTGCAAAGTCCTGCAAAATCTTGATAGACTTGTGCACAACTCCTACTTTGTTGATGTTTTGCGCCATTAGACTTGTCCTCGGAGGTGATGACTGATCCGTTCGATTCCCAGGGTTGAGCCCATTTTTGGGTTATTGTCTAGAGCAGTCAAAAATACGACTTATATGCCAATATTTCCTTCTTTCATGCTTAGAATACTGTTATCCCAAGCAAATACAGTTCTCAAGCTACTCATTCAAGTTTGTAACTAGCTATACTAGCTTAGTTGTGATAAATATCACGCAGCAATGATTTACTAATTTCTAAATATAAACTACTACCAGAAAAATTTCTACGTTTTAGGAAGAGAAAGAGAAATAATTTTTAGCATTTTTTTAGGAGAATAGTTCTAATTTTTTGTTTTCTGGAAAAAATTACTCAACTTTCTTGCATCTCTGCCAATTTTACTCGGTAACTACTGTAAAAAACATCTACAACTAATTTTTTTTACTGATTTTCCTAATTTTGCTAAAAATTTTGTTTAGGACAGAATTTTTTGTATTTTGGCTCTGCCCATGTCCGGAGGATGTTTAGTTAAATAACTGTAGGAATATGGGAGGATTTAATTTCTAGCCAGAAACGAAGCTCATAGTATCAACAATTAAAAATTACTACTTAAGACAGTTGTTTTTTTTGCAGAAACAATACACCTTGAGGTGTAAAGATGCTGGTTAGACTCGTCATTTGTCTAGCAGTCCTGAATTATTAGTAATGGCAAAGGACGGCTTTGAATGAACATCTTAGAAATCATGCCGAATTGCTATTTTGTTAAAGAAGGTATATGAAAAAGTAAAATGATTGAAAATTATTGAAAATTTAAATTGTATTGGCAAACACCAAAAAAAGAAGTCTCTCTTGAAATAAGATGCCAACACTTGAGTGGGAAAACCGTACTCAATCGGAGCGCAATTTCTACCTGGTGGATCTGTGTTTGGGTCGATACAATGAAAGTGCGGCTTAAGTAATGCTGTCGTTATAAGCAAATTACAGAATCAGTACAGCATTACAAGGAGAGCAAAAACATGAGAAATCAAATCAAAACGGCTGCATTACTAGCTTTCTTAAGTGCAATTTTGATTGCCATCAGCTACTGGGTGATTGGCGGTACTAGTGGTATTATCGTGGGAATTGTCATCGCAGCAGTGACAAACTTGTTTTCTTGGTATCAATCGGATAAAATTGCGCTGGCGGCATACCGTGCCCAGCCAGTATCACCGCAGGAAGCACCAGGGCTGTATCAGATGGTGCAAAGATTGTGCGCACGCGCCAATCTGCCTATGCCGAGAATTTACATTGTTCCTGGCGATGCCGCCAACGCTTTTGCAACAGGACGCGATCCAGAACATGCTGCTGTCGCAGTTACCGAAGGCATATTAAATTTATTACCAGAAGACGAACTCGAAGGCGTGATCGCCCACGAACTCACCCACGTTGCTAACCGTGACACCTTAACACAGGCTGTTGCGGCAACAATCGCAGGTGCTATATCTTTCTTAGCCCAAATCGTCAGCTACAGCGTTTGGTATACTCCATACTCACGGGATGACCGCAATAATGGTCCAAATCCTTTAGGGATGCTGTTGACAATATTCCTTGCCCCACTTGCTGCAACAGTGATTCAACTGGCAATTTCTCGTACGCGGGAATTTTCAGCGGATGCAGGTTCTGCTAGATTGACTGGTAATCCTCGCGCCTTAGCCCGTGCGCTGCAACGTTTAGAAGCGACAGCAAGGCAACTACCTCTGCAAGCCAACCCAGCTTTTGAGCCACTGTTGATTACGAATGCATTCTCAGGACAGTTCCTCGGGAGCTTGTTCTCCAGCCACCCGTCTACTGAAGCACGAGTTGAGGCATTGCTAAAATTAGAACAAGAACAACAGTCCAGAACAGCCGAGTTCTCATTTAGGCGATAAAGGGACTGGGAACTGGCGACTGGCGACTGGGCAATACTCTCATCCCTAATCGCTAATAGCCAATCGCTAATCCCTAATCCCCAATCCCTACAGGGTGCAGCTATCATGCGACAAGTACAGTATTGCATAAAGGAGCCTAACCATGACTTACAATGCAGATAACGAAGAAAACTTAGTCATCGTACAAGTCAGCCCTCAAACCCATGAGGTGGTAGAAACTGAATTGGCTGGCGAAACTGATGAAGTGAAGGATGAAACCAAAGCACTGATTGAGGCGATTAGAAGACGCGCGCAATCCGAGGCAGAATCAGCAGGTACCCTCACCCGTGAAACCTATTTGAATGCAGTACGTCAAGCACGGGAAGCCCTGGAAGGCGACAAACTCATTGAGCGCGATCGCATTGAACACGCGTTTGCAGTCCTCCAGCAGGAAGCCGAGAAAAACTGGCACTTGCTGTTCAAAGAAATAGCAGAAGTAGGCGATCGCTTCCAAGCCGCGGCTAAAGCCGCATGGGATGCTTTCAATGCTCCTCGCCCTCAACGTTAATCTTTCACCCACAAAACAAATGCCAAAGTGCTGTAGAGACGTGCAATTGCGCGTCTCTACATTTTTGTGTTTTTGCATGAGATTTCTTGAGGTGGAATGACTAGAATTACAAATGATGCTAGATAATGAAAAAGCTCTAACATTGACTTGGATTCTCTAGCTCGGTTATTAAGAATTAACACTTATGCGAACTTACTATTGCGGCGAACTCCGAAAAGAACAGATTGGAGAAACTGTCACCTTGTACGGATGGGTAGACCGTCGCCGCGATCATGGGGGTGTGATATTTATAGATTTACGCGATCGCAATGGCATCGTCCAAATTGTCAGCGATCCGCAGCGTACTCCTGATTCCTACGAATTGGCAAATACCCTACGAAATGAATACGTTGTTGAAATCACAGGTAGAGTGACGCAACGTCCGGAAGAATCGCTCAACCCCCGCATACCTACAGGCGAAGTTGAAATTTACGCCGATAAAATTAAACTCCTCAACTCAGTCCGCAAACAGTTACCATTCCAAGTTTCCACAGCCGACGCTGATTCAGTGCGGGAAGATTTGCGGCTGAAGTATCGTTATTTAGATTTGCGGCGCGATCGCATGGCACATAACTTGCAATTACGCCATCAAGTCGTTAAAGCTATGCGCCGTTACCTAGAAGACGTGGAAGGTTTCATGGAAGTCGAAACCCCCGTCCTCACCCGTTCCACTCCCGAAGGTGCGCGGGATTACATCTTACCCAGTCGCGTCAACCCTGGCGAGTGGTTTGCCTTGCCGCAATCACCCCAGCTATTCAAACAGTTGCTGATGGTATCAGGTTTTGACAGATACTATCAAATTGCGCATTGCTTCCGCGATGAAGACTTACGCGCCGACAGACAACCAGAGTTTACCCAGTTGGACATGGAAATGAGCTTCATGTCCCAAGAAGAAATTATCGAACTCAATGAAAAGTTAGTTGGTTATATCTTCAAGACAGTAAAGGGCATTGAAATACAGGTTCCCTTTCCGCGTCTCACCTACGCCGAGGCGATGGAACGCTATGGCAGTGATAAACCAGATACACGTTATGGTTTAGAACTCGTCAATGTCTCGGATGTCCTTAAAGACTCTGGTTTCAAAGTCTTTCGCGAAGCCGTTGCCAATGGTGGTATTGTCAAAATTCTTCCTATTCCCAACGGGAACGATTTAATTTCCAACGTCCGTATCAAACCAGGCGGCGACTTATTCAAAGAAGCCAGCGAAGCCGGTGCCAAAGGTTTAGCTTACATCCGGGTACGAGATGACGGTGAAATCGACACCATTGGGGCGATTAAAGACAACCTCACCGCAGAACAAAAACAGGAAATTTTGCGCCGTACAGATGCAAAACCCGGTCATTTGCTGTTGTTTGGGGCTGGTGACGCAGCTACTGTTAATAAAACTTTAGATAGGTTGCGGCAAGTTACCGCTAGGGAGTTCGGGTTAATCGAGCCAGAAAAAATCAACTTGCTCTGGGTGACAGACTTCCCCATGTTTGAATGGAACGCACAGGAAAATCGCCTAGAAGCCCTGCACCACCCATTTACAGCACCTAATCCCGATGATTTGAGCGACTTGAAAACTGCAAGAGCGCAAGCTTACGATTTAGTGTTTAATGGGTTTGAAGTTGGCGGCGGTAGTCTGCGGATTTATCAACCAGAACTACAACAACAGGTGTTTGAGACAATTGGCTTTTCTCCTGAGGAAGCGCACAATAAATTTGGCTTTCTGTTGGAGGCGTTTGAATATGGCACACCGCCTCACGGTGGTATTGCCTACGGTTTAGACCGTTTGGTGATGTTGCTAGCTGGGGAAGAATCAATTCGCGATGTTATTGCTTTTCCGAAGACGCAACAAGCACGTTGTTTGTTAACAGATGCGCCTTCAGCAGTGGACGCAAAGCAGCTCAAAGAGTTGCACGTTGCTTCAACCTACAAGCCAAAGTCGTAGTTAACGACTCATTTTTGACACTCCCCCTCCTTATCGAGGGGGATTCGCGCGAAGATTTCGCCTTGGTTAACCCAATTGCTTGCCTTAAGCGGCACACCCCGTTCGCCACAAAGGCAGAATGTTGTCTTGTGATATACTGATACTTTTAACCCAGACATTCTGGACAAGCCAGACTGAGTACGACCTCCTCAGCAGAAACAGTGCTGACAAGGGTGGTATCCCACAACGCCTTGAGGAATATCCCCAAGGCTCCGTTGAAATCACGCTTAATGATAGTGCCACAATGAGGGCATTTGAACATTTTATTGCCGCCTAACTTGGTGTGGACATGACCACACGAGGTACAAGTTTTACTGGTATATTCTTCGGTCACACGTACTAACCTGGAACCATAACGATTACACAGGTGTTCTAAGGTTTTGGAAAATTCATAGAACGCCCAAGTCATCATCGCTCGTGCGGATTTGTTGCGTAATTTCCGCGCTTTCTTAACTACCATCTGAGAAGTTTCAAAAGTTGGTAAATAAATCACATCGTAATTACGAGCCAAATATGATGCTACTTGTTTATGGCATTCACTACGTAAATTCTTAATTCGAGTTCTAATACGCTCCATTGCTTTACGTAGCTTGTAGCGGTAACGCTTGAAGTAGGTGCCTTTGGCGAGGTCGTGCTTAGACTTAAGTTTATCTAGGTGATAACAAAGTTTAGCAATAAGCGCGAAATCACCCGACGCAAATTCAGTGAAATTATTCCCATCAAAACCAGTTAAGAAACAACGCAAGCCTGGGTCAAGAGCAATAACTTTACCACCGTTACGCGGCTCTACAACTTCCATATCTATAGGAAAGTTTGCATACCATCTGCCTTTGTTATAGGTCAGTTCAGTAGCATCATTATAGTTAATTAAACAGAAGTCTTGTCCCCAAAACTCAGCCTTCTCTAAGCCTTTACTCGCCATCCAGTGACCGTTTTTATAATCATTAGGGTCAAACTGAATAGTTTGGTTTTTATCTCGAATGGAGCGAAACTTAGCAATCTTTAATCCACGATTAGGATTAGGCTTTTTCTCCTTGCCCCCGATAAATTTAGGTTGTCGGTCGGTTTTCTTCCAAGCCGTATAAGCTTCAAATAACGCATTATCTAAGGCATGAGCAATTGACAAATCTTTACACCATTGGGGAATTATCTCTTTACCTAACGTCTTACAAAAAGACCTAAATTCTTTCTTCCCAGAGGTTTTTACCTCTCCTTTGGTATTAACGTATTTAAAGCCTTGATGCTTGTTTAAGTAAGCTATTGCATTATTATAAACTTTTCTATTAGCATGTATTCGTAGCATCCAAACTTTCTTGGTTTCCCTAAGTGGATACACTCGATAAGTCAGGGTCTTCTTTGACAGCTTTTTTGTATTTCCTGAGTCCATAAAGCCGGCAACTGAAGACATGAATAATGGCAAGAATATCTTCAACCATCTCGCGTTCTGGAGACAGGTTATTGTTGTTGAGAACCAGAATTTCACACGAGAATTTGCTCGCGAGCCATGTGTAATGGTCGAACCCAAAACGGCAAAGTCTGTCTTTGTTGGAAACGACAACCAACTTGACATCGCCTGACAAAATTCGTTCCAGTAAGGTGAGTAAACCTTTTCTTCGGAAGTTGAGCCCACTTCCAATGTCTCGGATGACTTCGCAGCCAGGATATTTAGATACGAGATAGTTAACCTGTGAATCGAGGTCGTCTTTTTGACCTCTGCTACTAACTCTTGCGTAAAGAATTGTTTTTCTGTCGTCTGTGGGTTCAATTCCAAGCAAAGCGTCAATTGCTGATGCTTTGAATCTTCTATGGTTGCCTTCGGTGCGATGCGCTTCGATTTTTCCCCCGTTTTCCCAGCGTTGGAGGGTTTTTGTTGAAATTCCCAATCGGGAAGCAGCAACAGGAGAGCGATAGCCATTGGTCATCACTCATTTCTCGCAGAATCAGGGACATAGTTGTTTAGCCACGCCCTTATTTTCTGTCCGATATGTCCGGATTGTCAATATTTGTATTTAGATTGAGTCTCCTAGGTCATCCTCCCACACCGTAATCAAAGATTACGGTGTGGGCTTCTCACCCAATCCAGCTATTGCGCGCGGAGGCGCTGAGCTTTAAGAACGGAATGCCCTGCCGCTCTATTTTTTATATTTATCGCTGCATTATAGCGATATTTTGGTAGTCGGGAGAGTGTCAATAAAGCGAGCTACGTTAAGTTTTGTAAAGATGATTGGAGCCTTTTAAAACAAGCTTTTTATCATACTTTACAAATCGTTATATAGGTTTGTTTATTCCCGCCACCTACTTAATAAAGTGTAACTGGTGGGCTTCCGCCTTTGAGTTCTCATAGTAATCAATATTGCCGTTTGCATTTGCATTCAATACACTTCTTGTGGGTGGGGCGGTTATCCTGCCTGCGATAGATGAATAAATGATTCTAGTCTGTATATTTATCTCCACCAACTGAAAAGTAATTTCGTCAATTATTTTTATTACGATTCCTAGTATCGGTATTCAAACAAACATGATATTATTGTTTAGTAGCTAGACTGCCATAGTCTATGTAATTTCACTGTATCCAACAGAACCTTCTTGTTGTGTGTGATGTGTCTACCAATAATAAAAATCAAATTGCACAGAAGGTGTAACCGACTACTGTCGAGTTAATGGATGCTACATCGATAGTATGAGTCAAAAGTATTGATTGTTTGCAGTCGCAGTGATTGGGGTGCGATTGATTAGCCGCTGGGTGTTCTCCACAAATAATCCTCTTGTAGGTTAGGTTAAGTTGAAAAATTAAGTTTGAGCTACTGTTAAGCCTGAGGTTGGAAATCCTTTAAACACTAGTAGTGTATTGGTTTTCAGACTATTTAAGGCTTACTGTATATTGGACTGCAATTAAATAGCTGATTGTTGACGAGCGGAGTTGGGCTTCGATGGTCTTTTTGATCTCAGTCCCTCCAACGTAACCTTCTTGTTGTGTGTAGTTTGTTTACCAATGAGGGAGGTCGGATTGCAGAGAAGGTGTGACCGAAATCGAAAACGTTCAAAGCGACGGGCTATCTACTGCCCAATTCATGGATGCTATCTCCAGAGTGTGAGTCAAAAGTATACATTGTTTGCCGATCGCGCCGGACAACTCCAGCAACGGGGAGTCAGCCGACAGAATGCCTTAATGTTGCTAGCGGCTAAAACCGCAGTTTCCTTAGAAGATGAATGGTTGGAAGCATTCTGGTGCGAACAGTGTCAAGAAACGAAGTGGTATCACGTCCAAAAGCACGCGAGCAAAGCTTCTCGCAAAGAGGGTTGTAGCTATGAGGTGTCAGTAGCATCCGTAGAACTTTGGCAACAAGCGATTGGGGCGATTGACCCCAAGGGAAATCCTTCGGTAGGTGAGTTTACTCGTAGCAATGCAAGGATGGTTGGCTATCAAAACAGCAAGTATTTCTTGTTTGGAGGTTAAGCGTTAAAGGCAGTCGCAATTCAATGCATTATTACGATTAAAATTTGCCATTATGGAACCTATACCAAACTTTGAAGAGATAGATTTTCAAAAACACTTACTTGTTCTGCAACGACGCTGGCTACCTGCAATAGGGGTTTTTGGTGTAGTTGTTGCCCTTGCATCCTTGTTTGGATTCTCATTGAAACCCTCATATAAGGCAGAGGGAAGTGTATTGATTAAGACCAATCGTACCCCCTCACTAACGGGTTTGGGGGAAGGTATAGGACGGCTTGAGCCTTTAGCTATGACAGGCGATCCGTTAGATACTCAGGCAGAGATAGTTGTATCTGTTCCGGTTATTGAAGAAACGATTGAAGCACTTGACCTTAGAGACGACCAAGGCAAACGCATCAAAATTGAGGACTTGACCAAAAATATTAAAGTAAAAGGTGCAAAAGGAACTGAAGTCCTGCAAATTTCTTACTCTGACAAAAATGCTGAACTGGCTGCAAAAGTTGTCAATAAGGTAATGCAGGCTTATATCAAGAATAACATAGAGGCGAATCGCGCTGATGCAGTCTCAGCCCGCAAGTTTATTCTGCAACAATTACCTGCAACAGAGGCAGCTGTAAGGCGAGCAGAGTTAGACCTGCGTAAGTTCAAAGAGGGGAATAGAATCATCTCACTGCAAGAAGAAGCAACTGCATCAGTTAATGCAATTGCTACTTTAGACGACCAAATTTCTCAAGCCCAAACTCTACTAGCAGATGCCAACGCTCGATTACAGAAGTTACAGAGTCAGGCGAAAGTCGATTCGCAGCAAGCTGTGACCTTTGCTGCATTGAGTCAAACCGAAGGAATTCAGCAAGTGCTCACTCAACTCCAGGAAGCGCAAAGCCAGCTTGCAGTTGCGCGAACCCGTTTTCAGCCCGGACATCCAAGCATTATAGACTTGGAAGAAAGAGTTGCTGCTCTCAATAGATTACTAAAGGAGCGGAGCAACCAGGTGGTTGGCAACAATCAGCAAATCCCTGTAGGGAATTTACAGACAGGACAACTGAGACAAAAGTTACTTGAAGATTATGCTCGCACTGAGGCAGAACGCGTCGGTTTAGTAAAACAAATCATGACACTGTCTGAAAAGCGGTCTAGCTACAAAGAACGAGCAAATGTCTTGCCCAAGCTAGAACAGACCCAACGTCAGCTTGAGCGGAAGCTGAAAGCGGCTCAAACGACTTACGAAACACTCTTGACGAGACTGCAAGAAATCCAGGTAGCAGAAAACCAAAATATTGGAAATGCTCGTGTCGTCTCCCGAGCATTGGTACCAGATAAACCTGCAGGTCAAAGAAAAGCTCTGATGATTGGGGGTGGAGTCGTTCTCGGTGGCATACTTGGTATCATTACTGCCTTCAGTTTAGATTTGATTGACCGCTCGATTAAGACAGTTAAAGAAGCCAAAGAACTTTTCAAATATCCCCTGCTGGGCATTATTCCTTCTATAAGTAGCAGTGGCAAAAAGAATTATTCCGTCAAAGCTATAGAGCAACCAATTCCCAGAGTGATTGGCAGAGACATTCCCCTGTTTCCTGTTGGTGAAGCGTACCAAATGCTGCAAGCCAACTTGAAATTTTTAAGTTCGGATAAGGAAATACAAACGATTGTGGTTACGAGTTCCGTGTCTCGTGAGGGAAAGTCTGAAGTAGCTTCAAATTTAGCTGTCGCAATAGCTCAAGTGGGGCGTCGGGTGCTGCTGGTAGATGCTGATATGCGTCATCCAGTCCAGCATCATGTCTGGAACATGACGACTGGACTTGGTCTGTCGAATGTCATTGTTGACCACGTTTCTATTGAAAGAGCCATAGAGCAAGTCATGCCCAACTTATACGTTCTTCCCTCTGGAGTCTTACCCCCTAATCCACTTGCACTATTGGATTCCAAGCGGATGGCTGGATTAGTCACCTCCTTTGCAGAGGAATTTGATTTCGTAATCTTTGATACCCCCAGCTTATCGGGAACGGCGGACGCTGCTGTTTTAGGCAAGCTAGCTGACGGTATCTTACTGGTTGTTCGTCCTGGGGTCATTCACTCTGCCAGTGCGATCGCTGCTAAAGAGTTTTTGGCTCAGTCAGGTCAAAACGTTTTGGGTATGGTGATTAACGGTGTGAATGTCAAACAAGAGCCTAACAGCAACTTCTACTACACGAAAGCATATCTAGAGCATGATTTGATGTTGCCCAATTCTGTACCAGATAAAGTAGCTCCATCAAAAATTAAAGAAGAGCGGTAAACCAAATTTTAGATTTTAGATTTTAGATTTTAGATTTTGGATTGAACTAATCCAATTTAGGCAAAAAAACCATAACAAAATGATTCATAAGCTAGCTACAGTAACCCAGAAGCTAAGTCCTAACTTGCTCAAAATTATCAGCAATACAGCCTGGCTATTTGCTGATAAGATTCTACGGATGGGTATAGGGCTGCTGGTAGGGGTTTGGGTGGCTCGCTACCTCGGACCGAAGGATTTTGGTATTTTCAATTATGCGATCGCCTTTACTGCCATATTCAACACCGTTGCTAATTTAGGGCTTGATAGCATTGTTATACGTAACATTGTTCGTCAACCATCCTGCAAGGACGAAGTGTTAGGTACAGCCTTCGTCCTCAAGATGATTGCCCAAGTAGCAGTTATGGTATTGGCGATCATAGTTATAGTGGTACTTCGTCCTAATGACACCTTGAGCCACTGGTTGGTTGGAATCATCATAGCGGGAATGTTTTTTGAATCATTTAACGTTATTGAGTTTTGGTTCCAATCACAAGTTCAGTCAAAATACGCAGTTTCGTTTAAGAATGTAGGCTTTGTGTTAGCCAGTTGCGGTAGAGTTTTGCTGCTTCAAATGAAAGCTCCATTAATTCTATTTGCTTGGGTATACTCAGCCGAAATGGTACTAAGCGCTGCCGGACTGTTGATTGCATACCGCTTTAAAGGGTATTTAGTTAAAGCTTGGCGGTTTAGCTTTCGCTCTTGCAAAGAGTTACTGAAAGATAGCTGGACACTGATCCTTTCGAGTTTTGTGATCATGATTTATATGCGAATGGATCAGCTGATGCTAGGGCAAATGATTGGCGACAGCGCCGTGGGCATCTACTCAGCAGCAGTGAAGATATCAGAACTTTGGTATTTTGTGCCAATGGCTATCACTAATTCAGTTTTTCCATCGATTGTGAAAGCGAAAGAAGAAAGTACAAATTTGTACTATGAGCGGATACAGAAAGTTCTTGATTCCTTATCAATTCTGTCCTTTGCAGTTGCCATAACAGTATCATTCGTATCTCATCAATTTGTAAATTTGCTCTATGGAGAAAATTACATAGAGGCTGGAGTCATACTGACAATTCATATCTGGACTGGAATATTTGTCTGTTCTGGACTAGTCAGAAGTTTGTGGACAACAGCAGAGAACCTCATGTCGTTTGCATTTATGACAACAGCAACTGGTGCCATTGTCAATTTATTTTTGAATTACTTCTTGATTAAGAGCTATGGAGGTGTAGGTGCTGCTATTTCTACTCTTGTTGCTCAATGTATAGCGTCGTATGCCACTAATGCATTTTTTCCAGAAACAAGGATGTTTTTTATTAGACAGACAAAAGCGCTTATATTACCCAGTCTCTTTATGAGAAATGTTGTATATCTCAAAAAAGATAAAGGATAATTTTTTATCTATTTCATCAATCCAATCAAAGGCATAATACTGCCTTGAGAATACATTGAATGACTCATCTTAAAAAATGTGAAATAATGTAGGAATTATAATGTCAGATTTTAAGTTAAAAACACCGATAGCTTTTATCATATTCAGACGACCGCATACAACTGAAAGGGTGTTTGAAGCCATTCGCCAAGCAAAACCACCAAAACTTTTTGTCATTGCAGATGGACCGCATGCGGAGCGTGTTGGTGAAGCAGAAAAATGTGAAGCTACTCGTGCAATTATTGAGCGAGTTGATTGGGATTGCGAAGTTATCAAGAACTACTCTGATACCAACTTGGGGTGTGCAAAACGTGTCTCTAGTGGTATTGATTGGGTCTTCAGCAATGTTGAGGAGGCGATTATTTTAGAGGATGATTGCCTACCGCATCCTACATTTTTTCGCTTTTGTGAAGAATTACTTGAGAAATATAGATACGATACCCGAATTGCCTCAATCTCTGGGCAGAATGTTCAGTTTGGGCGTAGGCGCACAAATTACAGTTACTACTTTTCACGCTATCAACTCTCCTGGGGCTGGGCAACTTGGAGACGCGCTTGGCAGCATTATGACCTTTACATCAAGCTCTGGAAGGAGATTCAATCGAAAAGTTTTCTCACTGATATTCTAATGGACCCCCTTGCAGTTAAGATTTGGAGCGATATTTTTCAGTCTGTTTATGAGAATCCTTTAGATCAAATTTGGGATTATCAGTGGACGTTTACCTGCTTTGTGCAGAATAGGTTAGGCATTATCTCGAATGTAAATTTGATTTCTAATATTGGCTTTGGTCCAGACTCTACTCATTTCACTTCTGCCAAAAAAAGTCCATACGACAGTCTCCCCACGGAGCCAATAGAGTTTCCTCTAAAGCATCCACCATTTGTTATTCGAGATGATAGAGCAGATAACTTTACGCAAAGTACTCTATATAATCCAGGTCTGCTGCAACTGTTCAAGAATGAAATCAAGAAGATGCTGAAAGGTTTGAAAAAAGCATGATCAGAACCTGAAATTGAATTTGATTCACAATCGTTTGCACAAAATGAAAGTTTTGCATATTAGCACATCTGATACCAATGGTGGAGCAGCAAGAGCTACCTATCGCTTGCACAAGGGGTTGCAGAATATAAATGTAAACTCGCAAATGCTGGTGCAAGAGAAATATAGCGATGACACAACGGTGCTTGCACCCAAAATTAGACTATCTCAAGGCATAGCACGGGCAAAGCTGACGTTTGATGTTTTGCCATTAAAGCTTTACAGTCAGCGTGATAAAACTACATTTTCTCTCCAGTGGCTACCAGACGGGGTTATTCCCAAGGTGACTCAGATTGATCCAGACATTATTAACTTGCACTGGATGAGTGGAGGCTTTATACAGATTGAAACAATCGCCAAGCTACCGCGCCCGTTAGTTTGGACTCTTCATGATATGTGGGCGTTTACTGGCGGGTGTCATTACAGTGGAGAGTGCGATCGCTACACAAAATCCTGCGGTACCTGTCCTCTGCTTAAAAGCAGCAAAGACTGGGATTTATCCCGTTGGGTATGGCAACGCAAAGCTAAAGCTTGGAGAGATTTGAATTTGACAATTGTTACACCTAGCTCTTGGTTAGCCAAATGTGCAAGTTCCAGCTCCCTGTTTAGAGATTCGCGAATCGAAGTCATTCCCAACGGGATTGATACTCAAAGCTATAAACCTATTAATCAATATGTAGCCCGAGAAATACTGAATTTACCCCAAGACAAACAACTTATTCTATTTGGCTCGCTACAAACAACGAGCGAGCAAAGAAAAGGATTTCATTTTTTACAACCAGCTTTGCAAGAGCTAAGCAAATCCGGTTGGAAAGATAGGTTGGAGCTAGTTATTTTTGGCGTATCTAAACTTGAAAGTCCTCCTGACTTTGGTTTGAAAGCTAACTACTTAGGTACATTCAATGATGATTTGTCTTTAGCTTTGATCTATTCGGCAGCAGATGTACTTGTTCTGCCTTCTATTCAAGATAACTTGCCAAATATGGTAATGGAAGCAATTGCCTGCGGAACACCCTGCGTTGCCTTCAAAATTGGCGGAATGCCAGATATGATTGAGCATCATAAAAACGGTTATTTAGCTCAACCTTTTCATGTTGAAGATTTAGCTCAAGGGATTGCTTGGGTGCTAGAAAATCCAGATAGGTATCAGAAATTGTCGCATCGTGCTCGTGAAAAGGCAGAAAAAGAATTTACTTTAGAAATCCAAGTGCTTCGCTATTTAGATATTTATTTTAATTTACATAAAGAAATATGCAAGCAACCTTAAGCAATGTGAGATTTAACAACGACAAAGCTCGGAGTGTAGAAATTGAAGCATCAATTATTTGGACGTTTGGTACAGACGTTAGAAGTAGCAAGCGTTATTTTATTACTTTTATTTGCCGAAACAGTTGTAGTACCAGACTTTGTTAGAAGTGCCATAAATGTTCTTAGCTATGGAATTGTAATTGTTTTAGTTGCTTCGCAATGGAAGCGAGTTGCATATGTTGCTACGACAAATAAAACTCTACTATGTTTAGTTGCAGTTGGTGTATGTTCAGTTTTCTGGTCTGAAAGTCCACCCGACACTGCAGAACAGGTTAGAGCATTAGTACGTTCAACTTTATTTGGAATATATTTGGCTACGCGATACACACTCAGGCAGCAGATACGCTTATTGTCTTGGGTTGGTGGTATATCGATAGTTAGCTGTCTGATTGCTGGTTTTGCTGCACCGTCTTATGGCACTCATATCGTAAACGACCTTGTGTCTTGGAGGGGTATTTATGCCCACAAACAACATATGGGTCGTTTTATGGGTTTCGTAGCTTCGATTTTTCTAATTAATGTCTTCAATAAACACAGTAATCGCTGGATAGCTTTGGTCGGAATATTCTTTTCATTAATTCTGGTTCGGCTTTCTACTAGTAAAACAGGCTTAATAGTTTTTCTTTTTTCAGTATCTCTTTTACCTCTTTACAAAATTGCTAAGCAAAAGAAGTATAGGGCATTTATCCTGATAATCGCATTATTAATATTAAGTACATTAGCGACTTTAATTTTAGTCAATATAGAAACAATAGTGGTTGATTTTCTAGGAAAAGATATTGAATTTAATGGACGTACTCCATTATGGACACTCATTATCGATAAAGGATTGGAACGACCTTTAACAGGTTATGGTTATAACGCGTTTTGGACTACAGATGCTTGTTATTCTGTCATCAATAATACATGGCTAAGGTATGAAGAATGGGACCCGAAAAAGCCCTTTCAAGCTCATAACGGGTTTGTAGACTTATTTGTCCAACTTGGTTTTGTGGGATTACTACTTTTCACATTTGATTTTTTTAAAGTCCTATACAAAGTCGTCAAGGTCTTGTTTATAACTAGAACAATAGAAACTTTTTGGATGTTCCTCTTTCTGGGACTTTATTTAGTTGTTAATAGTAGTGAAGTGATTACAATAATGGCAACAAATAGTATATTTTGGATTCTTTATGTATCAATAGCTTTTTCATCATCTCTTCAGATAAAGCAAATACGAAAAAATCAACTCATGACATCTTCGAGTCAAGTAAAACTAGCACTTTAGTTGTCATACCTTCTTTAAAAAACGGATATGTCTATGACAGATGAAATGGATTCTAAAAAACTAGCTGTGTTAATGACCTGTTATAACAGGCGCGATACAACCTTGGTATGTTTGCAAGCACTGTACAAGCAAAATACAATTTTTGATGTTTATCTAGTTGATGATGGGAGTTCCGATGGCACTTGCGATGCGGTAAGAGCAAATTACCCAGCAGTTAAGATTTTCAAGGGTACAGGCGACCTTTTCTGGGTAGGAGGAATGCGGCTGGCATTTGCCGAAGCTTTAAAGGAGAATTATGACTATTATCTCTGGCTGAATGACGACACTATACTTGACCCAAATGCTCTAAGCAAAGTGTTTGGAACTCACAATGACCTTATAGAAAAAGGTTTCCCAAATTCCATCATTGTTGGTTCAACCAGAGATGCAATCACAGGCAAACCGACTTACGGTGGTGCTGTACGTTCAAAGCACTGGTACTCCAACAAGTACGAATTTCTACAGCCAAGTCAGGAAATTCAAGAGTGCGACACAATGTATGGAAACTGCGTACTCATTCCCCGTTCTGTTGCACAAAAGGTTGGTAATTTAGATCCTGCTTTCATCCATAGCCTGGGAGACTTGGATTACGGACTTAGGGCACGCAAACTAGGTTGTTCAGTATGGGTGGCACCTGGATTTATAGGTACTTGTTCTAAAAACTCTGTTCAAGGTAGCTGGGTGGATACTAACCTTCCTATAGGCGATCGCTTAAGAAAGGCGCTTCAACCCAAAGGTTTTCCAATACGAGCATGGACTGTTTTTGCCAGACGACATTCTGGTCCGTTCTGGTTTTTGTATTGGTTCTTGCCTTATCTACGTGCAGTCATTGGTTACAAAAATTTGAGTGCATCTCCTAGTTTTTCTGTAGAAATGAAACAATAAAGCTCAAAAGCTTAACTCCAAAATTTCACAAAAAGCTTGCCAAATTAACTCTATAACTTCACAATTACAGCACTTTTTTGAGATGAAAATAAAGATATTTTCAGACATCCAATATCTTCCTGAAGGTAAGCGTCCTGTTCATTTACTTGAACCTTTCTGGTTAGGACAAATAGGAGAAAATCTTCCACCTTGGGAGAAAGGGCTTATCAATTATGCAAACCTGAGTCACTCCCTGTTTGAAATTTCTTCGTTAGAAGAAGCAGATATAGCCGTTTTCCCTTGTGATTGGATACACGTCTCAGGAAATACATGGAAAGATAAGGCTGATAAATCACTATATGCTTTAGCCATTCAATTTGCCCAGATGGTAGAGCAAGCTGGCAAGCCAATTGCTATTTTTTATTGTGGCGATCGTTCTCATGAACAAGTCCCCATTCAAGATGCTTTTGTTTTTCGTCAGTCGCTTATAGCCTCCAAAAGGCGACCCAATGATTTTGTATTTACCGCATTCTACGAAGACTTAGTCGAATTTTACTTGGGAAATGAACTTACTATCCGGCAGAAGCAAGAAAAGCCTGTAGTGGGATTTGATGGTTGTGCTGATCCAGGCAATTGGACAATGAGGTTAAAGGACTTGATCAGCCAGGGAGTCATGTTGGCAAGGGGTAAAGAATTCTTTTCACCTTATGAGGGACATCGCCTACGATATGAGGCTTTGAAGTATCTAAGCAACAGTCCGCTAGTTGAGCCAAATTTTAAAATTCGAGACAACATGGTATTTTATGACGATGCCAACAACCCCGATAAAAAGCAGAAACTGCGCCTCGAATATGTGCACAACATGGTTGAGAGTGACTACATTCTTTGCAGCCGTGGTCGGGGAAACTTTTCTCTCAGGCTGATTGAAACATTGTGCTGTGGACGTATTCCCATCATAGTTGATACTGATTGTGTCCTACCTTATGACTTTAAAATTGACTGGAAAAAATATTGTGTTTGGCTAGACAGAAAAGACTTGCCACAGATTGCTGCTTTTGTTGCAGAGTTCCACAACAAACTCTCACCGCAAGAATTTGTAGAACTGCAATATGAGTGTCGCCATCTGTGGAAAGAGTGGTTGTCTTATGAAGGATTTTTCACCAACTTCTGGCAACATTTTCAGATCAATACTTCTAAAAAAGAAGCAGCTTATATAAGTCCACCATGAAGCGTTGATTATAGGTGACTGTTGGCAGCAAAGCGACGGTGATCAGTATTCAGGTTTGTTTTAATACATTTGGAGGAGCTAGATGAAGCAACAGCTATGTTTTCTAGCTGGAGGACCACGTATCTCAACTCATCCCTATGCGGAAATGTCTGGACCTCGGTCCCGTATCTTGGGATTGATAAAGGGTTTTGAATCACTCGATTGGCAAGTCAAGCCTTTCATCGTGGGAGATAGATATCCCAAAAAATGGTCTGCGATGGGTTCTGGGGAGGCAATCAGCAGTGGATTTTTCCGCACCCTAGCAGTGGACATAGTACGTTTGGGACTCGGTGTTGTGAATACATGGAGAAGTTGGCGAGAACTGGGTAATCAAGTGGATTGGGTTTATGAATACGCTGCGACTCTCCAATCTCTCGGCTGGATTTTTCAGTGGCACGGAATACCGTGGATTTTACAAGCTGAAGCGCTGTTGTTCTATGAAGCTAAAGTTGAGCGAAAGGCTTTAGTATTAGACGGCATAGCTCAGTGGTTGGAAATTTGGGCATACCGAAAGTGTGATGTTTTAGCCTGTGTGAGCGAAACCTTGAAGGAAATTCTGGTTCGTGATTTCAATATCCCTGCTGAAAAGATAGTCTTGGTGCCAAATGGCGTAGATACTGATTTTATTAACCCTGAACGACATTCAGCCAAGCGGGTATTTACAGGTTTCACAGTCGGGTTTGTCGGTAGTTTATATGCCTGGGCAGGGTTAGATTTGCTGCTTGAAGCTTTGTCTGAATTACGATCGCAAGGAATGGATTTATCACTGGTCGTGGTGGGGGACGGCTTTATGAAAGCTGATTGGGAAACCTATGCTCACCAACTAGGTCTTTCCAGCAATGTAGCCTTCATAGGTCAGGTGCCTTGGTCAGATGTGCCGCAATATATATCTGGATTCGACGTAGGTTACTCCGGACAGGTGCAGCTACAAATGGGGAAAATGTACCTTTCACCCATGAAACTCTATGAATACATGGCAATGGCAAAGCCGGTGATAGCTTCAGCTTTTGAGGATGCTCAACGGTTAGTTTGTGAAGGAAAAACAGGTTTTTTATTTCGTCCTGGTGACAAAGATGATCTCAAACGTGCTTTAGTTGAAGCATTTCATCAGAGAGCTGTGTTACCTTCCATGGGATACTTAGCTCGCAAAGAGATAGAAACAAACCATAGCTGGACAGCTAGGGTTCAGGCTTTAGTTGAAGGCGTTGAGCAGATATTGAAAAAACGGTTGTGAAGCGATTGTTGTCTTTACTCCATTGAATTCAGGTTTTACCAATTTGTTGTTAAGCAGCAGGAGATACTGCACTGCTGATATTTCCATATCGATGCAGTTTTCCATAAACACATAACGGACTAAATCTTCTCTTCACTCAGCACTTAAACCTTAAAACTGGCAGGGGAATTCCTTTGCCAATGCACTCTGTTGCCTAAGTTTATAGACCTCGATAAGGAACTATCTATGAAACGATTACCGCACACATTTCTCGGCATTCATGTGGATGCACTTTCTATCCCTGAATTGAATTCGTTGATTGCACAATCTATTGAGCAAGGTAAAAAATGGATTATTGCTCATCACAACCTGCATAGCCTTTATCTTTACCATCACGACTCCAAAATGCAAGCCTTATACGCCAAGGCAGACTATGTTCATATTGACGGTATGGCTCTGGTATTGTTAGGGAAGCTGCTTGGTTTTCCACTAAAGCGAGAGCAAAGAGTCACTTATGCTGACTGGGTGTGGTCCGTGATGGCAGAAGCTGCCCAGAAGAGATGGCGGGTGTTTTACCTCGGATCAAAACCAGGAGTCGCAGAGCGCGGAGCAAAAATACTACGGAAGAAGTTTCCGGGTTTACAAATAGCTACAGCTCATGGCTACATCAATACTCAAAAAGGCAGCCAAGAAAATCTGGCTACTTTGGCTGCCATTAATGATTATCAACCCCACATATTAATGGTGGGAATGGGTATGCCACGCCAAGAGTACTGGATTTTAGACAACTTAGAGCATATCCATACCAACACCATTCTGCCTTGTGGAGCCTGCATGGATTATGTAGCGGGAGCCATTCCCACTCCTCCTCGTTGGATGGGAAAAATGGGCTTGGAGTGGTTTTATCGCCTATTGAGTGAGCCTAAAAGACTCTGGAGGCGTTATTTATTGGAGCCCTGGTTTATAGCGGGGCTATTCTTACGGGAGATTCTCAATGCGTAGTAACCGATTACTGACTAGGCGACATGCCCTATGGCTGGGTTTGGCTAGTTTAACAACCGTAGGGGCTATAGCTACAGCTAAGGGTGCATACCAAAATAAACAGTATCAAGACCAAAAGCTGCAAGCGCTTGGTAATCGACAAAGAAACTTTACAGTTGTTGGCAAAGGGACTCTACGACAACGTGCTGCTGCTAAAGGATTGATTTATGGAGCAGCAGGCCATAAGGAAAAGCTTTCCTCAGATTCTGCTTTTGCAACCCGCTTTGCTCAAGAGTGCGGAATTTTAGTGCCAGAAGGGGAACTAAAGTGGGCTGCTGTGCGCCCTGCCCCAGACAAGTTCGACTTCACCTACAGCGATTGGTTAGCTAAATTTGCCCGCACTCATAACATGCTTTTTCGAGGACATACTTTAGTTTGGTATCAGGGTCTGCCTAAGTGGTTTAAAGAAACAGTTAACCGTCAAAATGCTGAAAAATTTTTGGTGGAACATATTACAACTGTTACCAAACACTATGCTGGGCAAATGCACTCTTGGGATGTGGTCAATGAGGCGATTGAACCAGAGCACAAACGATCTGACGGTTTGCGAAAGTCACCGTGGCTTGAGTTTTTAGGTCCGGAGCACATTGAGCTTGCCTTTCGTGTGGCTGCCCAAGCCGATCCTAAAGCCATGTTGGTCTACAACGACTATGGGTTGGATTTTGATATCCCTACAGAGGAAGCGAGAAGGGCTGCTGTTTTGAAATTGCTAGAACGTTTGAAATCTAGAGGAACACCGATTCATGCCCTCGGTATCCAGTCTCACCTATGGGGTCATGAAACTCGTTTCAATCCTAAGAAACTACGAAAATTTCTAGCTGATGTCGCTAGTCTTGGTTTAAAAATTCTGATTACCGAATTAGATGTAATAGACCAAAAATTACCTGGAGATACTGCTGTTCGCGATCGCATTGTCGCTAGTACCTATGAAGACTATCTTTCAGTGGTGCTAGATGAGCGAGCAGTCATTGCAGTATTAACTTGGGGATTGAGCGATCGCTACACCTGGCACTCATCATACAATCCACGTTCAGACAAAGCACCAGTACGTCCTTTACCACTGGACTCAAACCTCAAACCTAAGTTGGCATGGAATGCGGTGGCAAGAGCGTTTGAGGGAGCTCCAAAACGTTAAACCCAGCTTTCCATTTTATTAGTGTATTTCTTAGTGTTCCCACCTTGGCTGTAATGAGTGTGACTACCTGTAATGAGTTACAGAGCAGTCAATATGGCTCTTGCGTTCCTATCTACTGAATGCTTTGAGTAGCTAAATATCGCAATCCGCATTGTTTTGTCAATCAAGCATATCTGACTTATCAACCGAATCAAGAGTACAGCTAACAGGAAAAATACAAGAGGGATAGGAATCGTGGCTTCCAGATATTTATCAGTAGCAAGTTTAAAACCAGACTTAAGGTCAGCTAAAGGCACAAGGATACAGAGAGGATTAACTATAAGATTTCTGCGGGTAGTAACACTTATCTTTTTAGATGTTATTGCTTTAATATTAGCATGGAAGTTGGCAGTATTTTATGGGACTCCATTACAGTCTCCTTGGACACAAAAAACATCTTTTCTACTACTTACTCTTATAGTTGAAATAGGGATATTAGCAGCCCAAGGACTATATCGGGCTGGCATACATCGTCGTAGCTATCCTAATCTGATCAAATCAGTCTCCCTATCAGAAGTTTTCCTCTTACTGATTGCTTTCCTCTACGAACCAAATCACTATGTTTCGCGCTCGACTTTTCTACTTTTTTGGTTCTTTTCTGTAGCCTTTGTTTGTAGTACTCGTTATCTGTTTGATGTTACCACTAAACTACTCCGGAACAGAGGAGCAGTTCTTCATCCCGTTTTTCTAATTACTGATGCAGAAGAGCAAGAGGATCATACTAAGTTAATAGCGCAAGAAAACTGCTACCTCATACTGGGAAGTGCTGACTCTAGTTGCCTGGATCTACGTAACAGAGAGACAACCTTTGAATATCTTCACAAACTGGGCATAGTAGAGGCTTTTGTTTCTTGGAATGCAATCAAAAATCGTCTCTATGTTTGCTGGCATTTCCATACAGCTGGCATTACCCTAAGAATACTCCCAATAAAGAGTGAAGTTCGTCACCCTAAATCCGTATTGTGGATGATTGGTGAAGTCCCCTGTATGACAATTCCAGCACCAATTATTACAGGTAGCGACTTTTGGGTAAAGCGGTGTTTTGACCTTTGTTGTTCGATTATTTTGTTAATCATTCTCTCACCAGTCTATTTGTTGATTGCCTTGGTGATTAAGCTAGATTCTCCTGGTCCAGTCTTTTTCAAGCAAGACCGAATTGGTCTGCATTGTAAGAAGTTCAAGATTTGGAAATTCCGTACGATGGTTGTAAATGCAGAAAAGTTGCAAGCAACCCTAGAAGCAAAAAATGAAATCAAGGATGGTGTTCTGTTTAAAGTCAAAGACGACCCTCGCATCACACGAGTAGGCAAGTTCCTGCGCCGTTACAGTTTGGACGAGTTACCGCAACTGTTTAATGTTTTACTTGGGCAAATGAGTTTGGTTGGTCCGCGCCCTCTTCCTATCAGGGATGTAGAGAGGTTCCAAACAGCGCATTTTATCCGACAAGAAGTTCTGCCTGGTATCACTGGATTGTGGCAGGTTTCTGGTCGCTCGAATATTGAGAACTTTGAAGATGCGGTGAAATTAGATATCGCCTACATTGAGAACTGGTCCCTCTGGCTAGATTTGAAAATTTTGCTGCAAACTATCCAGGTTGTCCTGCAAAAAACAGGTGCCTACTAATACGAATTCCCCAGAAAGATGCAATTCAGGGGTAGGTTTCTTCTGTTCACTATTTTACTAATTTCCAAAGCTGGATCTTTTTGGGGTAAACATCCTCCTCTATCTTGTATTTCTGCTCTTTCTCAAGCTTAGATTCCAAGATCGGCATCGGAGCATTGTAATAAGGATTGTAGAAAAACACATCACTGAAAGTATTAGGAATTTGGGGCACATTTGACTCGTTGACCAACAGAAGCCGCACTTTTGGAGCAAGCCGATGCGAAAGAGCCAATTCATCACCCAGAGGCCAGGTTCCCTGACAGGAAGTGATCACAAGTGGCTGGGGTACTTGGTTGATGATCCCAACCACTTGGGGAGTATAAAGGTTAAGCTCCTTATACCACCAAGTCTGTGTTTGAGAAATGATTGCACAGGATATGACACCAAGAGTCAGGAGCGTAACCATGACAAGCTGCCAAAGCTTCCGTATTGCGATGGTGACAGACGTGGAGAAAATTTGAGTTGCTAGGAGGTAAGAAACAGCTAGCTGAATAGTTGGTGAAAGTATAGGCAAATATTACATAGCCTTGGAAACCATTTCAGATT
>NZ_CAWMYC010000015.1:0-24184 GCF_963872035.1 Scytonema sp. HK-05 | reverse complement strand
CAAGAGCCAGAGGCTCTAATATCTCGTTACCAGGTTGAACCTGGTAACGAGGGTATTGACACTCTTCCTGAACCGAAAAAACAAAACATCACCGTAGGCTAAAGCCTACGGGGCGCGGCTTTCATCCCTTGTCTAAAGCACGGATGTGACTGACTCAGGATGTCACATCCTCAAGGGTATTCAGCCTGCCATCCTTATAAATATTCTGAACAATGCCATTGACACCTAACGGAGGGCGTGGGGAACTGCGGAGAGTGAGGAAGAAAATCTTAGTCATTAAATGACACAACGGGGGAAACTCCAACGCCATGCAGCGCTGAACCCCTCACGCACTGGATGGTTGTATTGCACTCAAGCGATTTACAACCACCGCAAGGCGGAAGTACAAACAAATTGACTTAAAAAGCTGCTAATTTTGTGCTGCTTGCGATTTAAGCTAGAAGTGATTAACAGTATTCGTTCATAACCACTGGTAAATAGCGAGACTTTGCCAGTGGTTATGTAGTATTTTTTTGGTGCAAGTCTGTGTTTTGGTAATTCCCATGAAACAGCTCCTCAACCGAGTCTATGGCTGGAAAAAACGCATCCAACGGCTACTTCTGCCCTCAGTGATGGTCATTCTAGCTTCTTTACTATTTGCCACATCCGCTTCGGCTACAGGTGTATATGAGATACCAACTATTACAAGTGGGGAACATACCTGGGTGGTGGATCAAGCTGAAGTGATCAGCCGTCTAAATGAAGGCAAGATTAGCAGCACTCTGGAAAATTTGGCAAATCAAACCGGAAATGAAGTAAGAATTGTCACACTTCGTCGTCTTGACTATGGTGAAACCCCTGAGAGTTTCACCAAGGCACTGTTTGAAAAATGGTTTCCCACAAAGGAAGCACAGGCAAATCAAACGATATTGATGATTGACACTGTAACGAACGGTGCGGCAATTATCACTGGGGATAAAGTTAAGTCTTTGCTGCCAGATGAAACCGCTGTTAGTGTTGCTTCTGAAACCTTAACGGCACCGTTGCGGGGTGGTAACAAATACAACCAAGCGTTTTTAGATGCAAGCGATCGCCTAGTCGCGGTGCTATCTGGCGAACCAGATCCTGGACCACCTCAAATTGCCGACAATGTGCAGGTAGAAGGCACTTTTAAGAAGGCAGAAGAAACTGATAAAGGTAACGCAACAGCTTGGGTGATCGGACTTTTAATTGCCGCCACCATTATCCCAATGGCGACTTACTACATCTACCAGGTGTTTCAGCCATCTTCTAACGGTTAGTGCTTAGTAGTTAGTGCTTAGTAGTCAACAACTAACTACTAACTACTCCCAATTAATCTTGCACATACTCTTGTCCTGTCAGTAAAGCAATCTCAGCTCGGACAAACTCTCGACCCAAATAAGCCGCATGGTTTAACTGAGTCACAGGAGGGGGCTCTTGTTCTTCAAAAATTTTCACAGACAGTTCCTTTGCCGTTCTCCCACTAAATACAGTTGTGTGAGTGCGTTCCACCTTTCCCCGTGCTGGAATCACCTTTCCAGTTTCCGGATCAACAGCCAAACCACGCTCATCAATCACATTTGTGAAATGCTTGGCATAAATTAATCCCTCCTCCCGATTCAGATAAATAATGAAATACCCACCGGGATCAAGGTCAATATGACGCCCAGAAAGTTTATCGTCAATCGCTGCCAAGCCTTCAACACTCAAATCCATAGTCACCATAGAAATCAACTTGCTTTAGGGGTTTTTCACCTCTCCTCAAGTGTAATTCTTATCTTCCTGGGCGTTCTAGCCTAACGGCAAACTGCCCAGTCGCAAAGCGCCCCGTGAGGGATACGCATAAACAAGCATTTTGGCGGTTCATTTTAACAGTTATCAGTTATCAGTTATCAGTTTCATCGCTTAGAGGGGGAAACACCACACCAAGAGCGTGGAAGGCGTTGGTGGCTGTGAGCGCATCCCCCATCATACGCCTGTTCACTGCGGCTGGTACTGTTCAGTGTTGACTGTTTTAATCACTTCTATTAGTAAACGGCAACTCCGCATTTATTGCCTCAATTTCCTGCTGTTCTAACTCATTAACCTCACTAATGTAATTGCGCAAAATTTGTGCCAAACGATTATTGTAAAAGCGGTGCAAACTGTGATTGGGAGCAGCAGGGAAACCGCGACGCTTTTTGTGGCGTCCGCCAGCACCAGGGTCAAAAATTTGGATACCGTTGGCTATTCCCCACTCTACAGGTGCATAATAGCAAGCATCAAAATGCAAGCAATCTATCTCTTGGAAAGAACCCCAGTAGCGTCCATACATCCTGTCGCCCTTAAATAGACAAAAAGACATCCCCACTGGTTGACGATGATCTAGCTCGCTGTATGCTGCAAAAAACACAACTCGATGGCGGTAATGGGTGTGTAGCTGTTCAAAAAACTTTTTCGTTAAGTACTTGCTACCCCACCAGCCAAATTTGTCACAGGTATCAGCGTAGAACTCATACATCAAAGGAAACAGCGACTTGGGAATTTCATCCCCAGTAAGCGCTTGTAGTTTCAAACCAGCTTTTTCCACTGCTTTGCGTTCGCGCTTAATGTTGCGACGCTGGTTGGCGTTGAACACTCCCAAGTAGTCATCAAAAGTGTTAAACCCAAGATTTTCCCAGATGTAGCTGTGGTGTAGCCAAGTTGTGAAGCCGTGGCGTTCCAAAATCGGACGCCATTCGGGATCTACATAGAGAAAATGACAGCCAGAGATGCGGTGTTTGGTGCAGAAAGCATCAATTTCATGCAGCATTATTGCCGTTATCTCATCTTCATCTTCTCCTGGTGCAATCAAGAACCGATAGCCTTCAGCCGGGGTAAATGGAGCCATTCCCAGCATTTTCGGGTAATACTCCACACCAATGCGTTGTGCTAAGTCTGCCCATTGGTGGTCGAAAACAAATTCGCCATAACTATGTCCTTTCAGGTATAGTGGGGCAGCAGCAATGAGCGTTCTGTCTCGCCATACAGTTAAGTGATTCGGTAACCAGCCAGTCTTAGCTGCGGCGCTTTGGGAGGTTTCCAGATTTTTCAACCACTCCCACTCTAAAAATGGGGTTTTAAGTGGCAATGCTAAAGCATCCCAAGCATTTTGGGGAACTTCAGCAATTTTATTAATCCAAGCAACAGAATGGCGAGGCTTTAGTTGTTCCACCATTGGAGGTTTCAAAGATACAAAATTTAGCACAAGCTTTATTTAGCGTAATCTAATCTGTCGGTCGTTGCAGCCGATAATGTAGAAAGACTTCCATCTCTATGGTGTGAACTTCCATAAGTTGCAGACGCTTAGCAAACTCGGGTAAAAATCCGCTACCTTCCACTGGTGTGGGTGCTAGAGAACCGCCTAAAATCAACGGACAGATGGTCAGCCAAAATTCATCGATTAAATCTAATTCCAGCATGGAAGCGACTAATTCACCACCGCCCAAGATAGCTAAGCGTTTTATGCCCAAAGTTGTTAAATGTTGTAAGGCTGCAAGAATGTCAACTTTTGCTGTTGGTGTTTCAAAAGCCAAAATTTGCTCAAATTCTCTGCGTCCTTTCCAAAAAAGCGCTCCTTGTGTTGTCGTCAGCAACCAACGATTGACTGGCTGCTGAAAGAAGCGCATTTCCGGATTCAGGTTGCTAGAATGTGTAATTACTATATGGACTGGCTGGGGGGGCTTTCCCGCCTGAGTTCGTTGTTGCAGCAGTTGTGGATGCGTTACGGTTAGTGTTGTACCGTAGGCGCGGAGTGTACTAGCACCGAATAAAACAGCATCAGCTATGGCGATTTGCTCTTCCAGGTGTGCTTTATCAGTTTTGGAGCCAAACCGAGCTGGCGATCGCGTAACATCTGCTATCTTGCCATCTGCACTCATCGCCAAAACTACAGTAGTATGAGGACGGTGTTGTACCATTGGGTAGGTTTGATATTTTTTATGTTTTTTGTATAGAATATTAATTTTCAAAAATAGTGATGCTGGAAACCTCCCATCTGCCAATTTCATCTTTAATATTCATATGCAACAACAGTCGCTCTAGTAGGTAGTTTCTATGAGTGTTTGTATCCTGGGCTTCTTTTCGATATTAAAGTATTTTATATTTTTAATATGGTGATGAAATAAGGATTTTTCTAACTCAATGACACTCGCTGCTCTAATTACTTAGAGTTGCTGTTTTGGATGGCACATACCAAGAGAGACAGCCGATGGCTAAACCCCGTCAATCATCCTTTCGTCGGATTTTAGTGTCGAAAATTTTGCTTTTGTCGGTTCCAGTTTTATTAATAGGGGAGATTGTAGCCTATAAAAACGCACGCTCTAGCCTGCTGGAAACTGCGCGTCAAAATTTAACAGAAAGTGCCATCATCAAGGGAGAAAAGATTGTCGAAGCAAGCGCTGCTTTAAAAACCAACTTGCTAAGTGCAAGCCAAACAACGGTTATTCAGTCAGGTTCACGTAGTGAGATACAACGATTTCTCAACCAGCTAGCACGACAACTACCAAGGCAAATAGACTGCATTCAACTGACAAAGCCGCAAAGTGGTGACATCGTTGCAAGTACTTGCGGCGATCAACCCATCGGTGAATTCAAATCTCCCATACCCAGTGATGGGGTTAATGTCGAGGTAACATTACCACCAAAGATAGGAACAACTGGTAGGAGAGATTTACGAAATCAACTGCAATTACTGTTATCTGCTCCTGTCTATGATAGTATAGAAGGCTTACGTTATGCCTTGATTTTCCGAACAACAATACTACAAGAAAAAATCAAAACTAAGCCTGGTTTGCTAACAGGCTCTACGATAGTTATTGCTGATGATGGAACAATTTTGTCACATCCAATTGCCAGCCGTATTGGCACTAATATCGAGCAACATGGAGATGCTTCTCGACTCAAAAAAATTGTGAGAACGGCTCTTGCAGGCAAGCAGTATTTTCTCCATTTCTTTTTTGAAAATCAGGATAAAGAATTACTTGCTGGTTATACTGCTATTCCCAGTCCCATAAAACAAGGACAACAGAAACAATGGGTTATTATAGCCGTTACACCTTTGGAGAATGCTTTGTATGGTCTTAGGGGAATCAAACTTATCCTTTTTGTTTTAACATGTGGCTTGATTGGCGCAAGTGTTTTGGCGTCGCTGTATTTAGCTCGTTACTTAGCACGTCCTGTAGAACAATTGCGAGACTACGCTATAAATCTTCATTTAAATCAATCAGCAGAACCGATTCCTCACAACTTTAAAATTAGAGAGTTTAACCAATTGGCGCAAGCACTCGAACAAATGGTTGAGCGATTGAAAGCTTGGGCAGAAGAATTAGAAATAGCATGGAAAGAAGCAAAAGCCGCCAACCAGGTAAAAAGCCATTTTTTAGCTACGACTTCCCATGAGTTGAGAAACCCGCTAAATATTATCATTAATTGCGTTCGTCTGGTTCGAGATGGTATGTGCGATGACCGCGAAGAAGAATTAGAGTTTCTCAAGCGTGCCGATGATACAGCTATTCACCTGTTAGGCATTATTAATGATTTACTTGACATTTCCAGAATAGAAGCAGGCAAGCTCTCAGTCGTCTTGCAACCTATTGACCTTCGACAAGTCCTTAAAGAAGTTATTAATATACAATCAGTGAATGTTCAACAAAAAGGCTTGCAGTTGAATATTCCTGAGTTGAATGAGCTAATTCCAGTTAATGCTGATGCCGCAAAGCTGAAACAAGTGCTTATTAATGTCATCGGTAATGCAACTAAGTTTACTGATGAGGGAAGCATTACAATTTCCACAGACATTCAACGTAGTCATGATAAATCTGAAGTTCTTGTCTCTGTTACAGATACAGGGCTAGGGATTGATCCGGCTCAACAGCAAAAACTCTTTCGTCCTTTCGTGATGGTGGAGGATTCAACTTCACGTAAGTTTGGTGGTACAGGACTGGGACTTGCAATTTCACGAAACTTAATTGAACTTATGGGAGGTACCATCACTCTCAAGAGTGCAGGTCTTAACCAAGGCACGACAGTCACCATTACTTTGCCTTTAATTGATGCCTCATTGTTACCTGGTTCAGGAAGGCAAGAAAATTCAGGAAATCTGAGCATTTCCTCTGGGGATCAAGCAGCAAGAGGGATGAAGCAAACAGCAGAAGAAGTTGCTCTGAAAAAAAACCGCTTCGCATCTTCTGTCAACAAAGAGTTAAAGAATTCAAAATTGAATATGCAAAATGCAAAATTGTAGAATTTTACTACTCATTTGCATTAAGAAAAACAGGTTTACCGCCTTTATTGAGAGATTCTGTCAAAGCAGCAAGAATTTGTACTAACTGCGTTCCTACCCAGCCAGATGAAACCTCTGAGGGAGTATTGTAAAGCACACAGGTCATAAAGTGATTGCACACCCGCCGTAAAGGTTCGCCTGTTTCTATTTCCAGCAGTTGTTGCCTTTGATTCACTGGAATAAATCGGTTTTCCTGACGTTCAAACTCACCATGTAGTAGCGTCAGAGGTGATGTCGGGGACATTTCATCAAAAATCAGGCTGCCAAGGCTTCCGACAACTCCAAGCCGTCGTTGTTTATCGGGATTAAGCCAACACAAGTGAATGTACGCTTGAAAGTTATTCGGATAAGTCAGCGTCGCCCAGATTAAGTCGGCTAATCCTTGGGTTTGAGGTGAGGGAGATGAGGGGGATGAGGGAGATGAGGGAGATACTCTAATGCTTGAATTTTGAATTTTGAAGTTTGAATTTTGAATTGATTTCTCCCCCTCCTCCCCCATCTGTTCGCCACCTCCCTGAAGCCACACCGTACCTGTTGCTTGCACTTTCACAGGTATCTGATTTAGCCAAGAATTGAAAATGGCAATATCGTGAATGGCTAAGTCCCACAGCGCATCAACATCTTGGCGGACTGGTCCTAAATGAGTACGGGTAGCGTATCCATAGCGTAAATCACCTAATTGACCCGCCTGAACGACAGCTTTCCCTCGTTCAACGACTGGGTGAAATAAGTAGGTATGGTCAACTATCAGTTGTCGTTGCTGTTTTTCTGCAAGCAGGCACAGTTCTCGACATTCTGCTGAGTTGAGAGTTAAAGGCTTTTCTGCTAAAACGTGGTAACCCCAATGCAATGCGTCGGTAATTAAGGAGTAATGCGTGCTAGCAGGAGTAGCAATAACTACTGCTTCTAAATCCGTTACTTGCTGTATCGAGTGCCACTCGGTTGTCAGTAGTATCTTGTCATCTAAGTTATGCTGCTGTTTCACCTCTGCTAGACGTTGTGAGTTCGGGTCTATGACCGCTACTACCTCAGCTTGCGGATGTTCCAAAAAATTCCGTAGCAAATGTACGCCCCAACGTCCAACGCCAACAACAGCAATTTTAATTTTCTTAGTCATTAGTCATTAGTCATTAGTCATTAGTCATTAGTCATTAGTCATTAGGAGGCAGCACTGGTTCACCACCGCACTGCCCTCATGAATGGGTGCTCCCTGTCTCGTGACTGTTGAAGGGGAAAAATTTCCACCCATTAGATCCGGGCTTTGTTACCCCGGACATAATTTTTCGATTTTTAACAAGGGTCCCCAATCCCTAATCCCTAATCCCCAGTCCCCTTTACCGTTTCATATCAGGATTTTTCCTGAGTGTCAAGTGCTAAAAAAGCTACTTTTGCGGCAGCCTGTTCGGCAGCTTTGATCGAGCGTCCCTTTCCTTCACCTAGCTTTTGTTCGTGCAACCACACTTCAGCAAGAAAACGCTCTTGATTGTGCTGCGGTTGATTGATTTCCACCACTCGATACTCTGGTAAAACTTTATACTTTGCTTGAGTCCATTCTTGTAGAGCGGCTTTATAGTTAAATCTAGCTGGATCGAGGCGAATTTCTGCTGCAAGTTGTTTAAAGTGAGGGTCTAGCCAAGAGCGAATGAGTTCGAGATTGTTTGTACTTAAATAAAGCGCACCTAAGACTGCTTCAAAGGCATCTGCCAGTCGTGACTCCTGACCAACTTTATCAGCGGTTGCACTGCCAGCAACCAGTAAGTATAGCTCCAAGCCGTATTCTCTTGCTAGTTGGGCGAGCATGCGATCGCTCACCAACACAGAACGAATTGCTGCAAAATCTCCGACTGGGCAATTGGGATAGGTCTCCCATAATACAATGGCTGCCACTAATCGCACGACTGCATCGCCGACAAACTCCAGATGTTCATAATTTGCCGACTCGGAGACAGTAGGATGAGTCAGCGCTAAGTCCAGCAGTTCCCACTTTATAGCTGCGTCTGCTGGCAGACCAAATTTTCTGACTAAGCTTTCGAGTTGCCGTTGACGGCGTGGATAAGCGATGCTCATTAGTTATTAGTCATCAGGAGCTACTGCGCCCTTGAGGGTTCCCCCCGAAGGGCGTGCAAGTGGCGTTCATTAGTCATCAGTGAGCCAGCGCTATGCAGGAGGGTTTCCCGCTCTCACGGCGACTGGCGTATCTCTTTCAGAGACGCTGAGTCCTATGCCTTCGGCACGGCTTCGCCGAACGGACACGCTCCGCATTGGCGCAGCCTGTCCGCAGGACTTACGCGAACGCATGATTGCGTGCGCTTTGCGCATACCCGAAGGGTCATTAGTCATTGTTCATGAACAAAGGACTAAGGACAAATAACAAAGGACAAAAAGAGGGAGAGAGTCGGAACGTAAGCCGGGTTCTGTTCTCTTTTGTAGAAATGTAGCATACTACGTCTCTACATTTAGAGGGCAGTTATCTATCTGGGACGCCTGTTACCAGACGCCTCAAGCGGCTCTTATGACGGAACTGGTAAAAGACCAACCGTAGTTCCTTGTGACCTTGCTCCCAACCGGGGTTTACCGAGCCACGACCTCTCGGTCGTGCTGGTGCGCTCTTACCGCACCTTTGCACCCTTACCTTTTTCAGTTATCAGGTATCAGTTATCAGTTATCAGGTATTCCCTGTTTACTGTTTACTGATAACTGTTCACTGATTTTGGCGGTATCTTTCTGTGGCACTATCCTCGCGATCGCTCGCACTGGGCGTTACCCAGCAGGTTTGGTCTTTCGGGAGCCCGGACTTTCCTCAAACCAGCTTCAACGAAACTGATCTGCAACCGCCTGCGCCTACTCTCTCCTAATATCCAGTGTAGTCTTTGAATGACCAAACCAGTAGTTCTGGTTTACCGCATCTTATTCCAAGGCAAGGCATATGTCCAAGGTAGTTTCCTAACGGTGAAAGGACACTTGACAATGCATAGGGGAGGGATATTCCTACCTTGAGCGACACCGACATTTGTTTCAGCTAACCGAAACACTAAATCTAGGGAAAACTCAAAGATACGTTTTCTGCTTATAAACTCATTAAATTGTTTTTTTTGTGCCCTAACGGGGCTTGTTTTCCATTTGAGGATGTTCGCTACCGAGTTTTTTGTTGCTGTATATGTTCCAGATATCTTATCACGCTCGAAAACACCTTCAGATGAGACTGATTCTCTGAGTGTTTTACCAGGGACAATGAGACTGGGAGTTTGTAATACAGCTAAGTCACGGGTTATGTCTGGTGACATCCGAATGACTCGCTTGGAGGTTCCGTCAAATTCTTCAAAAGCGCAATTGTCCCAATCAACGTATATTGCTAAATCCTGGGATTTATTTTCAATGTTAATCGACAAAGATTGTGGTTTGTCAATTGGGTACGTCTTTGCCAGTCCCCCAAAACTAATCCCAATTGTGTCTTGGAGATTTTGTTCTTTCAGTTGTTGGTCTACAGATGTTTTCTTGAAATCAATCTTTACTTGTTCATCGATTGATTCAACCATCTGGTTAAAGGTATAAGTAATGCCAATTATATAAAGTGTCAGAATAACTAAATTGTTGTCGCCGGTTCTCATAACTTTGTATATTAACTCCCTGTACTAATGCGTGGTGACTCAACTTACTGATAATCTCACATCTTTTATTCACGATTAATTTTTGAAAAATTCTGGAACCAGCCCCGCCGCCAGAAAATGAAGACCAAAACAAATGCGATCGCCGCCATCAATCCTAAGCACATAAAATAACCCCAATGCCAATTGAGTTCAGGCATATTATATGGCGATTTTTCAGTATTGAAGTTCATACCATAAATTCCGGCAATAAAAGTGAGCGGAATAAAAATTGACGACGTCACGGTCAAAAACTTCATGATTTCGTTCATTCTGTTACCTACTGCCGAAAGATAAACATCCATCAACCCAGATGCAAGTTCTCGGTAAGTTTCTACCATATCCATCACTTGCACTGTATGGTCGTAACAGTCTCGCAGGTAAATTCTCACCTCCTCACAAATAAGTTCATTGCCATCACGAATCAGAGAATTAATCGCATCTCGCTGGGGCCATATGTAGCGACGCAGTTGCAGTAATTCTCGCCTAACTTGATAAATTTTTTGTAGTGTTTGTCGGCTGGGGTTTGTTATGACTTCGTCCTCTAAATCTTCGATTTGCTCACCATAACGCTCTAGAACTGGAAAAAAGCCATCGACAATTGCATCTAACAAAGCGTAAGCTAAATAATCTGCTTTCCGCTTGCGGATAGTGCCTTTATTGTTGCAAATTCGCGATCGCACTCCTTCCAAGCAATCATGATCTGGCTCTTCCTGTACTGTGAGCAAGTAATGTTTCCCCAATACGAAACTCACTTGCTCACTATAAAATCCATATCTTCTTTCCTTTGGCACAACCATTCGGCAAATAATCACCAAATGGTCTTCATATTCCTCTATTTTTGGACGCTCTGCCACATTAACAATATCTTCTAATACCAAAGGATGTAGATCAAACACCTTTCCCAGGCGTCGCAAAATGTCTTCATCGCCTAAACCTTGCACTTCCACCCAAGAAACAGATTCCCTATCTAGATAGGGGGTGCACTCTTCCGGGGTGTTCAGTTCTTTGCGAATGACATCGCCAGTGGCATGATAGTCAATCAACGTAATTTTTGGTGGTGAAGCATCTGTGGGAATAATGATGGTTCCTGGTATGGTTCCTGGTTGGTGATAGAAGTCATCTTCGTTATAAGGTTTAGGAACGACTTGAAGCGAGCGGCGGAGTTTTCTTACCATGAACTTTTACCTGGTTGAGTCATGAATCATTCGTCATGAGTCATTTGTTAAAGACTTCGGACTCTTGAGTTTTGGTCTTGAGATAGGACAATGTAGTTGATTTCTTTCATTATTTGTCAGTTATTTTACAATTACAAGTCAATCAAAGTTTTATGTAGTACTGTAGTGCATTTTTCAATTGAATGCATCACAGTTCTGATTTTCTTATAACAGGGGCGTCTTGTCTGTGCTGTGTTAAAGGCAGGTAAGATATCTACCTCACAACAGCTATCTTGAATACAGCCGAGAACCGCTATAGATTAGCAATACTATCAAAAAAACAGTTTGCCCTTGCAAGACAAACTGCTTCAAAAATATTAATACAATATCTGAAATGACATTCAGCTCAATTAGCTCAGCCCCCCGCCCCTCTCCAATGCCTTGGAGAGGGGCGGGGGGTGATGTGATACCTATGAACGCAACTCGGTATTATTTACGCCCTGCTGTACTAGTGCAATTCGTTAGACGGCAAAAGGCAGAAGAGAATAATACTGATTCCATCAAGGTTTGGCTGTTTTTTAACTGCCCTTGTGACTTCCGCCCCCGCTGCACTAGTGTGATATTTCGACTGAAATTGTATAAAATTTTAATATATCTTCAGCTTGACTGATGACAAATGCCGTATTTTCATGGTACTAAGCCTGTCCATGATATGTTTTGATTTCCCCTGTTACTTCACGCGATAGACTCCAATGAATGCAATCGCCACAACTTCTTCTATCCGTCGGACTTTGCAATACGTAGAATGGACGCTTTTGGTTGTCTATTTTTTCCTCATGATAGTGAATCGCCCTGAAGATATTTATGCATCCCAAGTTATACCTACTTATGTTATTTTGGCATCTCTTAGTATATCTACTTTATTAAGTTTTCTATTCCCAATAAATCGCCCTATTTGGCAAAGACGAGCTTATATATTATTAGAAATACTACCCATAATGTCTGCCAGAGCAGTCAATTGGCGACTAGATATATTACTCTATCTTGTGCTGACAAAAAGCTGCTTCTTACTTAGACGTAAAGAAATAGTCATAACTGCGATCGCCACTGGAATACTTTGGAATGTCGTCTGGCTTGGCACTTTATCGTCAAGAATTGAGTTTGATCGTGCGCATGTTGCTGAACGTATAGCTCGGCTCTATGATGTAAATTCCATGATTATCAGGAATATTATTAACGATACTAGTAGCTACCTAGCAGCGAGTACCTTTGTTATTTTATTTGCCTTTGTTATTATTGCAGAGCAAAAAAGCAGACAAAAAGCAGAGGTTCTCACCCAACAGGTAGAAACCTTAGCTGCAACTTTGGAACGAACTCGCATTGCTCGTGAAATTCATGATTCTTTAGGACATTCTCTCACAACATTGGATGTGCAATTGGAATTAGCTCAAAAATTGTACCAACGCGATCCCATTCAAGCTGCAAAGTCTTTGGATATTGCCAAAGACTTAACCAATCAGTGCTTAACTGAAGTCAGGCGGTCTGTGCAAACGATGCGACAGACTAATTTTAATCTTAATGAAGCGCTCAGTACCTTGGTGGAACAAGTTGGACGAAACCAAGCATTTGTCATTCAGCTTGATGTGCAGCTTCCGCAATTACCTGTTCAAACCAGCCACCAACTTTATTGTATTGTGCAGGAAGGACTGACGAATATTCAAAAACACGCCTCGGCTACTGTTGTCAGTCTTAAAGGTTATCAAACCTCCAATGCGATTATTCTAAAATTAACTGATAATGGACAGGGCTTTGAAGCCAGCGCACCTCACACAGGCTTTGGACTGCGAGGAATGCACGAGAGAGTTCACATTTTGGGAGGGGAACTCAAGATTAAGAGTAGTCTTGGTGAGGGGACTCAGATTCAAGCGATAATTCCACTATAAAACCACAGATGGACACAGATGGACACAGATAAATTATTGTGTCCATCTGCGGTTCCAAACTGTATTTTTGCAAGATATCTAGTCCACAAGAG
This sequence comes from Scytonema sp. HK-05, assembly GCF_963872035.1. Taxonomy (NCBI): domain Bacteria; kingdom Bacillati; phylum Cyanobacteriota; class Cyanophyceae; order Nostocales; family Scytonemataceae; genus Scytonema; species Scytonema sp. HK-05. The sequence continues at coordinate 11,047 of NZ_CAWMYC010000015.1, read as the reverse complement.
CTATATTTGATACAACTGACATAACTTGGTAATTGGTATGTGGCTAATTTGGCTTCTTAGGTTTAACAGCAACAGCTTGAATCCGTGTCCCCTCGCGTAAATCATCGGTGGGATTAGTAATTAGGGATTCATCTGGGCTCAAACCGGTAGTGATTTCTACTTGAGTGCCATAGTCTCGACCAATCTCTACCTTGCGATAGTGTACAGTTTGGTCTTTGGTCACACTAGCGACTTGAGTACCCTCCGAGTTAATCACCAAAGTATTAGCTGGCACTAGCACAGGTGGATTCACACGGGTAGTGGTAAATGTGACTTGAGCATACATGCCCGGTCGCAGTGTACCATCGGAATTTGGCACTTGGATTTCTGTCAAAAGGGTGTTTGATTTGGGATCAAGGGCGTCAGCAGTGCGAACAACTTTGCCTGTGAACGGTTTGCTGGGGAACTCACGGACGTGAATCTGAGCTGTTTGACCTTGGCGAATCGATTGCACAAGAGTCTGTGGCACATTCACACGGATACGTAAGTTGTTGGTTTGAGCGATTTTAAATAGCCATGCATTAGTTGAGTTACTATTACTACCAGCAGAAATTAACGCTCCCGCGTCTATGTTGCGTGCTGTAATCACCCCACTGTAGGGAGCTGTCACACGTTTAAAAGATTGCAAGACAACCGATTTTTCGACATTTGCGCGACTAGCGGCAACACTGGCGAGATACGCGTTGACGTTGGCTTGGTCAGAGTTGATACTAGCAAGCGCAGCATTAACACTGTTTTGGTCGGAATTCACACGTGCTTGAACAGCATCGACATTAGCAAGGTTAGCACTGAATGCCGTTTTGCGTTCGTCGGCAGCTTGCTGAGTTACTGCCCCTTGCTGCTGAAGCTGTTGCCAGCGCTGCCAGGTTTGACGGGTTAATTCTAAATTCGTGCGTGCTTGCTTCAGTTCTGCCTGTCTCGCCGCTAAGTTTGATTTAGCCTCAGAAAGGTTGCTCTGCTTTTGGGCTAAGTTAGCACGGGCTTGGGCGAGATTTGCTTCTGCTCTTGCAAACTCAGCACGGCTTTGCGCCACCTCTTGGTCGGCTTCTGGTGTGTCAATTTCTGCAAGTAACTGCCCTGCCTGTACTTTGTCACCAATATCCACAGTTCGCCGCCGCAAATAGCCATTCGTTCGGGCAAATACTGATGTTTCTTGGTTTGCTTGAATACTAGCAGGTAGCGATAAATCCGTAGAACTAGCAGCACGTTTGGGCTTGACAACATTGACAGTGGGAAGATCTGTTTGGGCAGACTTGGCAAGTGCAGCTAATTCTGCACGCTGTTGAAGACGAGGCATAATGCCAATTGCCAGAAGTCCAGTCACCAATGCACCAACACCAGCAATGAGCGTTATCAAGCCGAAATGACCTGTTTTGCGTTTTTCAGTTTTTGAGGTTGCCTCTTTCTCAAGAGAATCGACAACAGAATCAGGTTTGGAAGGTTGATGAGAATTCATAGACCAAATTGGATTTTACATTTTTGAATGCGTGAATGCGTGAATTGCTTATCACCTCATGACTCCATCTGTTTCCACAAATGAAGGCAACTTGGTATCATCAAGGTTTTGGGGTTGTTTGCGTCGCAGAATGCTGTAGACTACGGGGACAAAAATCAATGTGGCAAAGGTCGCCGCCAACAACCCACCAATCACAGCACGACCCAAGGGTGCGTTCTGTTCGCCGCCTTCTCCCAATCCCAAAGACATCGGTAGCATCCCGATAATCATCGCAGAAGCGGTCATTAATACTGGTCGCAGACGGGTATAACCTGCTGCCAAAGCAGACGAGAGTGCTTTTTCCCCCTCCAGACGTTGCTCATTCGCAAAAGTCACAAGTAAGATGCTGTTGGCAGTGGCAACTCCAATACACATAATCGCACCCATCAATGAAGGTACGCTGAAGGTCGTATTGGTAACAAACAACATCCAGATAATTCCAGATAAAGCGTTTGGCAGCGCCATCATAATGATCAGCGGGTCGATCCAAGATTGGAAATTTACCACCATCAAGCAGTATACTAAGGCGATCGCAAATATCAACCCCACTCCCAATCCTAAGAACGAGGCGTTCATGGTTTCCACCTGACCCCGGATCACAATCGAACTACCGCGCGGCAACTTACGGCGAAACGGTGCCAAAACTTTATTAATATCTCGCGACACAGCGCCTAAATCCCGACCTTGGACATTGGCGTAAACATCGTATACAGGCTGCACGTTATAATGATTCACTACTGCCATTGCTCTACCTCGTTGCACTGTGGCAAGGTTGCTTAACAGTTGCGGTGAAGTCGAGTTGTTCGTGATCGGAGTACTTTGGAGTGCTTCTAAAGAGTTGATTTTATATTGCGGCACTTGCACCGCCACCAGATAACTCACACCTTTAACAGGATCTAACCAATAGTTGGGAGAAGTTTGACCGCTGGAACTCAACGATGTCAGCAAGTTATTCGCCACATCCCGTTGAGTAAGCCCAATTTGTTGCGCCTGAGTGCGGTCTACATTAATACGTAACTCTGGCGCATCAACGATTTGATGTAAGTGGACATCAGCTGTACCAGGAATCTTGGCGATTTGCGCTTCAATTTGCTTGGCAATAGCATAATTTGCTTTGCGGTTACGACTTGGACCTATGACTTGCACATCAATGGGAGCAGGCAGACCAAAGTTAAGAATTTGGGTGACAATATCAGCAGGTTGGAAAAAGAACGTCAACTGTGGGAACTGGGTTTCTAATTTCTGACGTATTTGTTTCACATACCCCCAGGTGGGACGATGTTTTCCTTCTTTGAGTGCGACGAGAATTTCTCCATCCGCAGCACCAATTGTGGCACTGTCACTAAAAGCAAGGTTGACCCCACCAACAGGTAAACCAATATTGTCTAAAATAATTTCTTGTTCTGCCGGTGGAATTGTTTGGCGAATTACGTCCTCTACCTGAGTAAAAATCCGCTCGGTTTCTTCCACACGGGTTCCAGTAGGAGTACGAACGTGTAAGCGAAACTGACCGGCATCCACTTGGGGGAAAAAATCTTGACCGACGAACGGTAACAAAACTAATCCACTCACCCAAAACGCGCCAAACATAACAAAGACTTGGCGGCGGTGATTCAACCCCCAGGCGAGGAAGCGACGGTAACGGTTGCGAAATTTTTCAAATTGGTGATTGAATTGCTCGTGAATGCGCCAGAAGATGTCTTTACCAGGGACTGAAGCATGGGCATTTGTGTTATGACCATTACCATTACCGTTAGAATTTTCATGTTCAGTATAAAGATGTACCTCATGCCGCAGGAGAAATTGTGCCAACATAGGCACCACGGTTCGCGAAAGCACGTATGAGGCAAGCATTGCAAATACAACCGCCATCCCCAAAGGCATGAAGAGTGACTGGGCGACTCCTGTTAAAAAGACGACTGGCACAAATACAATACAAATTGCCAGGGTGGAAACAAATGCCGGAACAGCGATTTGCTGGGCACCATCTAGGATAGCTTGCTGTAGCGGTTTGCCTTGTCCCAAGTTGCGGTGAATATTTTCAATTTCAACGGTGGCGTCGTCCACCAGAATACCAACCGCTAGGGAAAGACCTCCCAAGGTCATAATGTTGAGCGTTTGCCCCAGCAACCGCAGCATCATGATGGAACAGAGAATCGACAGAGGAATCGAGATAGTGACAATCAAGGTGCTGCGCCAACTGCCCAAGAACAATAAAATCATCGCGCCAGTTAGGCATGCAGCTATTAGTCCTTCTGTCAATACCCCTTGGATAGAAGCTTTAACAAATAGGGATTGGTCAAACAATAACTCCAAGTCCAATTCCTTGGGTAGGGTAGCGGCGATGCGTGGTATTGCCTCTTTAACGCGGGCGACGACATCCAATGTAGAAGCACTACCATTTTTTAAGATAGTAATCAGGCTAGAACGTCGACCGTTTTGACGCACAATATTGGTTTGGACAGCGAAACCATCATGGACTTGAGCAACATCGCGGATGTAGATCACAGTACCGTTGACTTCTCGAATCGGCAAGTTGTTAAGAGCGTCTACAGCATCCGGACTGCTATTAAGGCGCACAGAATATTCACGCTCTCCTAACTTGGCACTTCCGGCAGGTAAAATTAAATTCTGAGCGCTAATGGCAGCGGTGACATCAGTCGCCGAAAGTCCTTTAGCATACAGCGCTTGTGGATCGATATCCACCATAATTTGCCGGGGTTTACCTCCGTAAGGTAAAGGTACGGCAGCACCTTGGACTGTCGCTAGCTGCGTCCGCAGAAAGTTATTACCGTTGTCGTAAAGTTCCTGTTCCGAGAGCGTTTTGCTGCTAACACTTAACTGCAAAATCGGCACACTTGAAGCATTGTAACGAATAATCAGCGGTGGCGTGATCCCTGGAGGTAGAACGCGCAAAATTGTTTGCGTTACAGAGGTTAATTGCGCTACTGCGGCTTCAACCTTAGCACCGGGTTGGAAAAACACTTTGATGACGCTGACACCGTTGAGTGATTGTGACTCGATGTGTTCAATGTCATTGACTGTGGTTGTAAAAGCGCGTTCACTGGTTGTGACTATGCGCTGTTCCATTTCTTCCGGTGCAACACCGTTATAAGACCAAATGACGCTGACAACGGGAATGTTGATTTCGGGGAAAATATCTGTCGCCATACGAGTGATCGTCACCACGCCTAAGACGAGAATGAGAACAGCGGCGATGACGAAGGTATAAGGACGACGAAGAGCAAGTTGAACAATCCACATAGTTCACTAGAGTGGTAGATGGGGGTTCTATGGATATGTTGCAAAGACTTTTTGAGGATAAACGCTCCTAGAAGTATGGTTTGGTATGTGTTCGTTAGTTTTTCCTGCGTTAAGTTGATTGTCAAAATCTACATGGTTTAGAAAAAACTCTAACCAAGTTGGGTGTCGCTCGTAAGTGTCATATTCTTGCTTGTAGTCAGGAATGCGCGTCCTCAACTTTGAGAACGCTAAAGCGCCCACTACGAACCAATCAAAATTAATGACATAGACCGCTAGAGTAGGCAATCAGACTTGCAATCCTAGCGGATGATTGCGCGTAATGTTTAAGTTTACGATACAACCATATAGTTAAGTAACGGAGTCATACTGGACATCACTGTAGTAAGTTATAAGTTTGTGAGTCAGACTATTATGGTGCTTATTATAAGACTACGAATTATTAAGATGTATGTAAAGTTAAGTTTGCCACATATATGGAAAAATTGCTTACCAAGTTACAATCGCTTACACAATGTCATCTGTGTCGCGACAACGAGCGTGCCAAGTAAATTCAAAATCAAAATCTAAAGTTGCTTAAGATGATTCGATTATTGCTTGTAGATGACCAACCACTCTTTCGCCAAGGATTAGCCTCCTTGCTCGCGTTAGAAGAGGACTTGGAAATTGTTGGACAAGCGAGTCATGGAAAAGAAGCGATCGCTCTTACCCAAACCCTACAACCAGATGTCATTCTCATGGATGTGCGAATGCCTGTGTGTGACGGTGTTGTAGCAACTCGTGAAATTCATAAATCCTTTCCTTGGATTAGAATTCTTGTGCTAACTACCTTTGACGAAGACGAGTATATCTGGCAATCGCTACAAGCAGGCGCACTCGGCTATCTTCTCAAAAGTACACCTTCAGCACAACTCGCAACGGCAATTCGCACTCTCGATCAAGGACATTGTCAACTTGGTCCGACGATCGCACCGAAAGTTTTTGCTCAGTTGCGTCCTCCGGGTGCTGTGAAGCCAAATACCCCACAGCAACGTTTGAGTGAACGGGAATTAGAAGTATTGACTCTGATTGCTGAAGGTAAAAATAATCGGGAAATTTCCCAAACGCTGCATCTGACTGAAGGGACGGTGAAAAACTACGTGACGCAAATTTTGGGACGGTTGGGGTTACGCGATCGCACTCAAGCGGCTTTGTGGGCGAAGGAAAATTTGGCAATTTAGTGAGATTTTCCTGATATGTAGAGACGCGCCATGGGGCGTCTCTACAATGCGTATCTACAAAATGGCAAACAATGGCAAACGGGTACTACATCATGCCCATGCCGCCCATGCCGCCCATGCCGCCCATACCGCCCATGCCGCCCATGTCAGGCGCACCGCCGGCGGGTTTCTTCTCTGGTTTTTCAACCACGATCGCTTCGGTGGTTAAAACCATTCCAGCAATAGAAGCAGCGTTTTGCAAAGCTGAACGCACGACTTTTGCTGGATCGATGATTCCAGCAGCAATCAAGTCCTCGAATTCGCCAGTAGCAGCGTTGTAGCCAACGTTGAAATCACTCTCCCGCACTCTGGCGACAATTACAGAACCTTCAGCACCAGCATTGTCTGCGATTTGACGCAATGGGGCTTCGAGCGCTCGTGCTACAATATCAGCGCCAATCTGTTCTTCGGCGTTAAGGGTCTTTTTCACCTCTTGCACCTTTTTGGACAAGTGAATCAAGGTTGTTCCACCACCAGGAACGATACCTTCTTCCACAGCCGCTTTGGTAGCGTTGAGGGCGTCTTCAATCCGCAGTTTGCGGTCTTTGAGTTCGGTTTCTGTCGCCGCACCCACTTTAATCACTGCAACTCCACCAGCCAGCTTGGCGATGCGTTCTTGCAGTTTTTCTCTATCGTATTCTGAATCTGTTTCTTCAAGTTGTCTGCGAATTTGACCAATTCGCTTTTCCACGTCTGCTTTTGTGTTGTCACCAGCAGCGACGATGGTGGTATTTTCTTTGTCAATCGTGATTTTCCGGGCAGTTCCCAGGGTTTCCAAAGAAGCGGTATCCAAGCTTAAACCAATTTCTTCGGAAATCAGCTGTCCGTTGGTGAGAATGGCAATGTCTTGCAACAATGCTTTGCGGCGATCGCCAAACCCAGGCGCTTTAATAGCGGCGACATTCAGCACTCCTCGCGCTTTGTTCACCACCAAAGTTGCTAAAGCTTCCCCTTCCACATCTTCGGCGATAACCAGCAACGGTTGACCCGAACGGGCAACTTTTTCCAAAACTGGAATTAAATCTTGGATGCTGCTGATTTTCTTGTCGGTAATCAGGATGCGGGCATTTTCAAATTCCACAGTCAAGCGTTCGTTGTTGGTGATGAAGTAGGGGGAGATGTAACCCCTGTCGATCTGCATCCCCTCAACAACTTCTAAATCCGTTGTTAGAGACTTGGATTCTTCAACGGTGATCACACCGTCTTTGGTGACTTTGTCCATCGCCTCAGCCAGCATTCTGCCGACTTCTTCGTCGTTACCCGCGCTGACGGTGGCAACTTGGGCGATCGCCGCACCTTCTACTGGCTTGGCTACTGCTGCAATTTCCTGCACCAGCGCCTCGACGGTTTTGTCGATTCCCCGCTTCAGGGCAATGGGGTTAGTACCTGCGGCGACATTCTTCAAACCTTCTTTGATCAACGCCTGCGCCAACACAGTCGCAGTGGTGGTGCCATCTCCAGCCACATCTTTGGTTTTTGACGCCACTTCCTGGACGAGTTTTGCGCCAGTGTTTTCTAAAGGGTCTTCTAGTTCAATTTCTTTGGCTACGGTGATACCATCGTTGACAATTTGGGGGGCACCAAATTTTTTCTCTAACAGAACATTGCGACCTTTTGGTCCCAAGGTAATTTTCACGGCATCAGCAAGAGCATTAATGCCTCGTTCTAACGCTCGGCGCGAATCTTCATTAAATGAAACAATTTTTGCCATGTTTGGTGTTCTCTAGCGCTTCCAATAGACAATTTAGCACTCTTGACCGCTGAGTGCTAATGACTTCAACACAAAAGCGGCGTTCCTCCCCCATCATACGTACTCGTTGGTGGGGGAGGAAAGCCGCTCTGGGATTGGGGACTGGCGACTTGCGACTGGGAAAAATTTCCAAGCCTTAGGTCTGGGCTTTGTTACCCCGGACATAATTTGATGAAAAGCAAACAAGGATTCCCAATCCCTAATCCCCAATCCCCAGTCCTTTAATACCAACTTGGATTCTAAGAGATGATTTTAAGGTTTGGGGTGTAGGGTGACAATTCAAAATTCCAAGTACAAAATGAAAAAATAATTCCTTTACCCTATACCCTATTCCCCTAACGGCGCAAGGCTGCCCATTGGTGTCAACTTCAGCCAAAAACCTTTACTCACAAGCATTTGAGGATTTTTCGCTCTCCTTAATCTGCCCGGTTTTCGGGGGAAATAAAATTTTAGCCCCCAAGGGTTCGGGGGTTGGGGGATCTAAAACGACGGTAAATTGGGTGTTTGAGCGTGATTGTTGACAGGTATGAAGGCTGCCTTTCCCCCTACCCTCGATACCGTTTCCTCCGGAATGACTCTATATTAGAAGCAACTTTTTATAAGGTTACAAATAGTTAGAAAAAAAATGATTAATATACAGTTGATGCTTATGCACATTGGCAATCATAGTTAAATCGGGAGATGAACATATACAGCTCCCTTCGGTCCCTCGGTATTGCTGACCCTAGCGGTTCCGGCTGGTTGGCAGTAGTATTTACGTTCCTTTTGGCTTGTAGTGTAACTTGGCGTTTGATTCCGGCAGTCCGCAAATTTGCCTTGCGTGTTGGTTGGGCTGACCAACCTAACGCGCGACGTCTCAACCGAGAACCTTTGCCTAATGCAGGGGGTCTGGCTATTTATGCAGGAGTGATTGCCGCAGTGGTACTAGCTAGTCTCTTACGACCTATCGAACTCGAAAGGGTACTGGCTGAAGTACAGACGATTCTTCTAGGGGGTTCGATACTAGTTCTTGTGGGCTTTATCGACGACCAATTTGGTTTACCCCCTCTGGTTCGATTGTTAATTCAGGTTCTCACGGCTCTGTTGCTGGTTGCTAATCGTATCACTATTGAAGTTTCTTTTGGTACTCCCATCGACTCTACATTATCAGTATTACTAACAGTATTGTGGGTAGTAGGAATTACTAATGCTGTCAACTTAATGGATGGTATGGACGGTTTGGCGGGAGGAGTCAGCTTTATCACCGCCATGAGCTTGTTAGCTGTTTCCGCTCAAGTTCCTAATCGTGCGGCAGCAACGTTAGTTCTAGCAGCTTTGGCTGGTGCGGCGTTGGGCTTCTTGCGCCACAACTTCCACCCTTCGCGCATCATTATGGGTGATGCCGGAGCCTACTTTTTCGGTTATGTGCTAGCTGCTACGAGTATTTTAGGTAACCTCCAAGCACCCACCGCTGTCTCTTTAGTGGCACCGGTTCTGTTTTTGCTGTTACCAGTACTCGACACGACTCAAGTGTTTGTTCGGCGGCTTATGGCGGGCAAAAATCCTCTCAGCACCCCTGGGAAAGACCACCTGCACCACCGCTTACTAGCTTGGGGCTTCTCTCAACGCCACGCCGCGCTGACTCTTTGGTCAATTACCTTGATTTGTAACTTGCTGGCGATGAGACTACAAAACATGACCTTGATACAGATGCTTATCACTACCATAGGGATCATCTGCTTTTTGGGCTTCATTGTTTTGCAAAGGATACGAGCAGCCTGAGGAAGATGAGGAGGCAGTGCGTTGCGGGGGTTCCCCCCGTTGTAGCAACTGCCGTGGGGATGAGGAAGTATTTTCTTCCTCTACTTCCCCTACTCTTTGGCTATGCCATCACCATTCCGCCATCAACGTTAAAGACTTGTCCGGTAATGTAAGCAGCAGCAGCGTCAGCGGCGAGGAAGCGCACCATCCCAGCGACTTCTTCTGGTTGACCGTAGCGACCAAGAGGGATATACTTAAGAATATCTTCAGCTTTGATATTGCTTGTCATGTCAGTGGCGATGAAACCAGGAGCGACTGCATTAACGGTGATGCCACGAGAGGCAAATTCTTTGGCAATAGTTTTGGTGAAGCCGATGACACCTGCTTTAGCGGCGCTGTAGTTGGCTTGTCCGGGGTTGCCCATTTGTCCGGCAACGGAGGTAATGTTGATAATCCGTCCCGAACGTTGCTTGAGCATAATTTTACTCACAGCACGAGTGCATAAAAAGACACCAGTAAGATTGAGGTCAATCACGGCTTGCCAGTCTTCTGGTTTCATTCGCAAAAGCAGCGTGTCGCGGGTGATACCTGCGTTGTTGACCAGGATATCGACACGATTCAACTTTTCCATCGCTGTGTTAATTAGCGCTTCTACCTGGTCAGCTTGAGAAACGTCAGCTTGGAGTGCGATCGCACTTCCTCCGGCTTTTGTAATTGTATCAACGACCTCTTCGGCTGCATTGCTAGAACTGGCATAATTGACAACTACGTTTGCTCCCAGTTTGGCTAATTCTAGTGCGATCGCTCGCCCAATTCCCCTTGAAGCACCCGTGACAATAGCAACCTGTCCGCGCAAACTCTGCAAATCTTCTGGCAATAGTTCCATGAATATTCCTCTTTAGTGTCATTGCGCTAATGATCATAGGGTGATTGTGCGCCAACAATAAAAACAATCTAGGAGATGACACAGATAAATGCTCTTGGGAACTACTATTGAAAACAAACAATACAAAACTGGTGCGTATCACATGAGTACGAAAAAACAATTCAACAGCTTTGAAGAGATGCTGTCTGGTTCTGATGTACCTGTATTGGTGGATTTTTACGCCGACTGGTGTGGACCTTGTCACATGATGAGTCCAATTTTAGAGCAAGTCAACGCTCAACTTCAAGGGCGCATCCGAGTTGTAAAAATTGATACTGAGAAATATCCAGAATTAGCATCTCAGTATGAAATTTATGCTCTACCAACGCTGGTAGTATTTAAGCAGGGTCAGCCAGTGGATCGAATTGAGGGCGTGCTGCAAGCACCGCAGTTAGTGCAACGTTTAACAACATTGATTTAATTCGCTTTCAAGGTAGAGACGTTATGTATAGCGTCTCTACCAGCCATCTGAACTTGTAATATTCGTCGAAATTGACAAAACAAAAGAATCAAGAGATTTACCATAGTTGGTGAAAGTATAGGCAAATATTACATAGCCTTGGAAACCATTTCAGATT